>JAYENB010000208.1:0-2258 GCA_034721855.1 Bacteroidota bacterium | reverse complement strand
AATTCACAATTTGAATTTTTTATCCATGAAGGTGATAATGTTCCGCTGGAATACAACAGCGAACCTGATTTTTGCCGGCCCGATTTTGGGGGCAATTTTAACGTGGTGTATTATGTATCCGCCGTTTCAGGATACGATCAAGACTCAAGTGGCCATGTAACATCCGGCGAAAGTTGTTATGCCACTGCCCAGGGTACACCTGTAATGTGGATGCAGAATCCCGTGGTGGATGCCGGAACCGAAAATGATACCTGTGGTTTGGTATTGCCATTAAATGGCAGTGATGTGCCATCTGGTATGATTGGATACTGGTCATCATCATGCAATTTTACTGCAATACAGGGAACCAATTATCATGATAATGATATGGTGGTCATGATAAATACAGATGATTACGGTGATTGCACATTTACATGGCATATAGCTAATGGCCCATGTGTTGGAGAAGATAATGTGGTTATGCATTTTAACCAGAACCCGATTCCCTATGCTGGAAACGATACCATTGTGTGTGGAAATCAGGTGGAACTTAATGTTGAACACAGTATCCCAGGCACAACATTAGAGTGGTCAGGAAGCGCAAGTTTTGATCCGGCTTCGGGTGCCACAACGACTGTGACAGTCGGCTCACCAGGAAATTATGAATTCACACTTACTGAGTATAACGGATCATGTTATGCACAGGACAATATTCTTGTAACCTTTATCCCGGGTCCCCAGCCAACCATTCAAACACAAGTGGATTCCGTTTGCGGACTTACATATAACCTGAGTGTGCAGAATGTAAACGGCGATGGCCAATGGACTGCTTTTGAGGATGGAACACAAGTGTATCCCTCATTTGAAAATGAAGATAATACCGTGCCAAATACAGAAGTTACAATTAGTAATTGGGATGGCACATTCAGAACCATTGAATTTGTATGGACTGAAACCAACACCTACCAGGGAGTAGAATGCAGCAATGATGTGTCGTGTGAGATAACCTTTGCTAAACCTGTATATGCTTTTGCCGGAGCCAACGACGAACCGGAAACTTGTGGAAATGAATATACTTTTAGTGCTGATACAACCGGGTTTGGACAACATGCTTTTGGAACCTGGATTATTCCTGACGGGTTTATAGGGTATTTTACACCTGATAATCATGCCCCGGATGCTACCTTTACACTGACATCTATGGGTAGTTTTGGCGGGAATGCACAGCTTACTATACCATGCTACTGGGTGGTAAGTAATCATGTTTGTAGTGACATAGATACGATTGATCTTACATTATATAAAAAGCCGGATGCTTTTGCTGGGAATAATGATTCTGTTTGTGGCTTAAATTATCAATTAGGAGCTGTTTATGACTTGCCTGAAGGATCCCCGGATTATACGGCTGACGGACACTGGAACCCATGGCCCGATAACCCGGGTATTTCCAGTTTTGATGATGCTGACAGTGATACTACAATGGTCCATGTAAACAGCCCTGGAGTGTATGCTTTTATTTGGAGAGAGAATAATAGCTTTTTTACCTCTTGTAATGACAGGGATACTGTATGGATTGAGTTCAAGGCAAATCCGGTAATTGATGCCGGTGATGATTTTGATGTGTGTGGTATTGAAACAAACTTAAATGCGGTTACCGATGGATTTACTGGCAATTGGTTGCCTGTAGGTGGAGCTAATTTCGACGATGTTACTGATCCCGGTTCTTTTGTTGAATATCATAATGGATATGGTCCGGTGGAATTTGTTTGGCAGGAATCCAATGATGAATGTACAAGCCAGGATGCAGTAACCGTCACTTTTTGGCAACAACCCACAGCCGAACTGGCCATGGACCCCGAAGATACGGCAGTGTGCGGACGGCAATATCACCTGCGTGCTGAAAATCCGGGTACCGGCGTTAACGGCAACTGGATAGTTGAACCTAGCAACGGCGTGGTTTTTCTGAATCAGGAATATGATGATATTGTTGAAGTGACTTATTACGGGTATTATGTTTTCCACTGGACTGAAAGCAACCACCCTGAAAACGAACCGCCGACATTCTGCTCAGACACATCTGAGCCATGGACGGTCCATTTTATAGAAACACCCCAGGCCAACGCCGGTATTGATACGCTTTTCTGTGGCCTTGATGGCGATCTGATTGCCGAATTTTCAGTGGCAACCTCCACAGGGGAATGGTCAGATTTCAGTAGCAACATTAGTTTTGAGAACGATACGGTTCCCAATACCATCGTGTATTCTGAGGTTTACACCGA
>JAYENB010000207.1:0-2263 GCA_034721855.1 Bacteroidota bacterium | reverse complement strand
CTGTCGCCGGGCAAGGTTACTAAGAAATTGAATATTTTGGACACATAGACGTTTAACATCGGTTAACACTAATTAAAAACAGTTGCGATATGTTGTGTTTCCTAAAGAATCGACTGTTCACAAGTAACCGATTTTAACCGCTAACAGTTATATTTACAAATTTTAAACCTTTGCGGCTCTGCGACTTTGCGGTGAGGAGCTACTTTTGCTGATACTGATTAGATAACAAATTTTTAAAACAAGGATTCTGAGATAATTTCCTTATACCCGAAAACAAGGTTACATCCCATCCGGATATTCATATTTCTGCTCGACTGTGGGAACATCGCCCCAAAAAGATTATCGGTAACAATGTAATACTGTAAAAATGCACCCCTTATTGTAAATCCAAGCCCTACATTGGTAAATTTGTTGTTCATAATGGAATAACTCAAATGCGCAGTAAGCCAGTCTGTGATATTTGAATTGGCAGACAATGTAAAACTATGCATGACATTTTTACGGTAGAATTCCATTCGATACAACATCCCCAGGTCAAGCATTTCATGGTAATGATATTGGCCTCCGAGATAAAGGTCTGTTGGCAACCATGTGATATAGCTATAATCATTTGCTCCCGGGGCAAAAATATTCAGCACAGAATCACCAAACTCTTCCATGCTTTCTTCAAATTCATCTTTATCTTCAAAAAAATCAACTTCAATGCCCCTGAAACCAAATGTGCCGTCTGAGTGCAAAGAAAAAGGATTATCATTCCAACTGATAAATCCCAGGTCATTGACACTAAAATAAGCCGTATAGTCTTCCATATACGTATATTTTGCCCCGATATCCAAAGCGAATCCCGGATTGCTCAAATTAAACGGATAACTGACCGGGTTGTAATTATCCATCGCATCTTTATCACGTTCAATGCCTGTACTATCCTCGTTATGATAATAATTAAAATTTAAAGGGGTATTACTATGAATAACCATGTCAGAGACAGCGGTAATCATATAATCATCCTGCCCTGTGTAAAGGCTGAGTTCATTGACATCCGTCTGGGCATTTGCCATTCCAAAAAGAATTTTTCCACGTCCACCCACTTCTAAATTATCAATCACTTCTGTCGCAAACCCTCCGGCAAACTCCCGGTAATGCAAAAATTGAAATCCGAGGCCTGAAAGATCTATTTTTTCATCCTGTTTGCGGTAATAATTGTTGCCATACCACATCAAACCAAACAAATCTTTTGGCAAACTAAGTCCAAAATCTATTTTTTCGGTGATGTTAAACGTCAGGTATCCTTCATCTTTTGTTTTAATCCCGACGTGGATCCAATCAATATGTGTCTGAAAATGCAAATGATTGGTTTTTCTCATGTTCTGCAGCAAATTTTCAGGATCATACACAAGAGAATCTGCCTGGTTCCCTGTGCCGTGATGGATAAAATCGTTATAATCGAACCCGTTGTTTGAATAATTGAAATACATAGTTGGTGGCACTTGTCCGACAATGGGCAACAATAATCCACCAATGGTGAAATCATAATCATGTTTCAGGCTGGGATTCATATAAGCGGTTTGCGAAATCCTGTCCATGAAATAAAACGTTTGTCCTTGTTGGGAAAAGGCGGTGCTGTTCAGACAAAATATTATCCCCAAAATAATTAAATATATTTTGATGTTATGCATGACAATGTGTTTAAGGTATCAATATTAATCTAGTATAGCGTTTCTTAATTAACATACAATAAATCCAAAGAACTAATTTTTAATTTCTAAATTCTAAATTCTAAATCCTAAACAATATCAAAATACAAAACTTGTCCGGTGTAAACTTGTCCGGCGTAATGAAGTGAGGACGGATGAAGTGAAGACGGATTATTAATGTTCAAAACTATGCTATTCGCTCCAACCTACTCTGATTTAGTTATTATTAATCCAAAATTTTTCATTATTGTTTTAACTTTATCATTTTTCATTCGATATTCGATATTTAAAATTTATTTAGTGCTTGTCAATAGAGTCAGTGTCTAATTCATAATGTTCGAGTTCAAGGCTTGCGAAGTATTTATAATCAAGGAGTTTACTTTCGTAAATGACTGTTATAAATACGAGCGTAACGAAGAAATCGGACATTATGGACAGACACTATTTAAACGTTTATTGATCCGTCTTCGCTCTGCTACGCCGGACACGGTCCCGTCTTCGCCGGACAAGGTTACAAAGTTATAAAATTTGTAACCATTCACAGTATATTTATTTAACATCAATTTCTT
>JAYENB010000206.1:0-11729 GCA_034721855.1 Bacteroidota bacterium | reverse complement strand
TTCCTGGTTGTAAATGACGTAAGCATAATACATAAACACTTTTTTTTTTTTGAATCAATACGGCATCAACCAAAAAGAGCCACCTTTATTAGGCAGCTCCCTCTTTGTAGTAGCGGGGGTAGGACTTGAACCTACGACCTTTGGGTTATGAGCCCAACGAGCTACCAACTGCTCCACCCCGCAATGTGAGTGCAAAGATAATAAAAAAATAACACAAACAAAAAAAAGACTTCTAAAAATTTCAGAAGTCTTAATTGGTTATATTTTAACAGTTAACAGAGGATTCGGTTACTTTTTTTCTCCCAGAAAAAAAGATATTGGCAATGTGTACCATGAATTAACAGGTTTTCCATCGTACCTTCCGGGAATCCATGCAGGCATTTCTTTAATTACCCTGATGGCTTCGGCATCCAACACGGGATGTACAGATTTTGAAATGATAACTTCCCCTATTGTACCATCTTTTTTCACTTCGAAGCGCACATATACCTGTCCTTCCAGGTTATTTTCTTTTGCGGCTTTTGGGTATTCTAAATTTTGCATAAAAAAACTTCTCAATTCATCATTGCCTCCGGGATAAGCGGGTGATTCTTCAACGAAGAAAAATATTTCCCTGGAATCCCTTCCTACCGAATCAGCATCCATTGTATATTCAGGAGTGATGGCACAGGTAGCATATGAATTGATGCCAGCTCCTGTGCTCAGAATACTTAATATCAATACCAATTTAAGATAATTGCTCTTTAAAAATATCTTTATGTGTATCATAATCATACCTGCAATATAGTTATGTTCTTGTATAAAGTTTTTTTCTATGGCAAAGATACGAAAAAGAATTTAATATATCAAACAAAAATTATTAACAATTCGTTATGAACAAAATCAAATCTTTTGAATGGCTCAAATAAAGCCAATTTTCAAAGGTATCCATACTTAAATCATTTGACTTATTAACAAAATAAACACTTTAATGTTGATAATGTTAATGTTACATTAACAAATCAGGTCATTTAATAATTTAAGACTCAGTTTAGGACTAAAATTGTGAAAAAAATTTATGCCTTGCATCTTATTCATTATATTTGCATAATTTTGGCTGCCCTCGTTTGCACAAAATTTGTTTTTTGAAAGAAAAGAATTAATAGAAAGCCCCTTAACTTAGCAACAACATAATTGTTTGATAAATAGAAAATATGAATCATAACGAATCTGCAAATAACAAAGGTCGGGAAATAAAAGATTTAGCTTTTGAAAACAAAGAACGATTAAAAGAACTTGCCTGTATCAATAAAACAAGCGCTTTGATTAAATCAGGAAAGCCTGTCAATGAAGTGTTACAACGCATTGTAGATAATTTACCTGATGGGTGGCAGTATCCTGAATATACGGTAGCCCGGATATGTTATGGTGATAAAACATACCTTACCCAGGGATTTAAGAAAACAGAATGGAAACAAAGCTATGAGTTTGAAACAATTGATGGCAGAACAGGCAGTGTAGAAGTGTATTATACACACAAATTTGCCAAAATGGATGAAGGGCCTTTCCTGAAAGAAGAACGTGAACTCATCATGAACATTGGATCGTTTGTTCATGGCTATCTGAATTCAGTGTTGGCTGATAAAGTGACAAGCATAAGAAAAAGTGCAGAAAAAAAACCGAAAATCGATTATACTGACAAGAAAAAAGAGACGAGTAAGCTGCTTCATAAATTTTTAAATGAAAACAACTATGCCCGGGATATTTATCATGATCTGATGCAATTTAAAGTAAAGGAAATCCTTTTGGTAGGTACGTTGTATGATGCATATTCACTGGAGAGTGAAGGGAGGTTTGCAGAACAGGTGTTGGGAGAATACCGTCAGCTTAATCTTACATACACACCCAGGATTACCGGTGTTTCATCTGAAGAAGAAGTGGATCAGGAATTGAAGGATAAACATTACGATCTCGTGATTTTTGTGATTGGCATTGAAAAGAAAAAACCTCACTTGTTAAGTCAGAAAATAAAATCCACCTACCCTTACATCCCTGTCTTTTTCCTGGTTAATAACAACAGTGATTTGGCTTATTATCAGAAAAATATTCCCCAATATGCCGACAGGATATTTTCATGGAACGGTGATTCCAGCATTTTCTTTGCCATGATAAAACTGGTTGAAGACAATATCAATGCCAGCAATGACACCAGGATTGCCATGGTCAGAATTATTTTACTGGTTGAAGATTCTCCCAAATATTACTCCCGGATATTGCCGATATTGTACAGGGTGGTGCTTGAACAGACACGCCGCATCATTGATGATGTCCAGGGCGATGAACTATACCGGTTGTTGAGATTAAGAGCACGCCCTAAAATATTGCTTGCTGAATCGTATAATGAAGCCATCAAAATCATTCACAGGTACAAAGAATACCTTCAATGTATGATTACCGATATACGGTATCCGAAAGATGGTGTGATTAATGAAAATGCAGGTTTTGATCTGGTGGATTACGTTCAGCAGAACATTGGTGAGTTACCGATTTGCATACAGTCCAGTGAAGGAACAAATGTTTATAAAAAGAACACGTATTTTATCAACAAAAATTCAGATAACCTTGAAAACGATATTCGAATGTTTATTGATCACTTTGTCGGATTTGGAAATTTTGTTTTCAGGGACAATACAGGCAGGCAGATTGCTGTTGCGAAAAACCTCAAAGAGTTTGAACAGTACATAAAGAGTATTTCTGATGAATCCATGAAATATCATGCAAGGCGTAATCACTTCAGTTTGTGGCTGATGGCACGGGGTGAGATTCAGCTTGCAAAACTCTTAAATCCGTATAAGCTTAATGATTTTGATACCGTGGACGAAATGAGAAATTTTCTGCTTAAACGGATACATAAATTCAGAAATGAAAAAATTAAGGGTAAGATTGTTCCTTTTTCCGAAGAAACGCTTAAAGATGAGCGTAATGTGGTTGAAATAGGAACAGGCGCCCTTGGAGGAAAAGGCAGGGGTGTGGCTTTTATCAACACATTAATCTATAATTTTGATTTTAGCAAAGCGATAAAGGGAATTAATATCAAATCGCCCCGCACGGTTATTATAGGTATTGATGAATTTTCTGAATTTATTCATAAAAATGATTTGACACGCTTTTTGACTGAAGATGAAGATTTTGATGTGATTAAACAGGCTTTTAAAGAAGCTGAGTTTTCAAAATCCTTAATGCGACAGTTAAAATCAGTGATCCGTGAATTTAAAAAACCCCTTGCCATCCGGTCATCATCACTGCTCGAAGATTCTTTGTATCAACCCTTTTCAGGAATTTTTGAAACCTACCTGATACCAAACAATCACCCGGATGATAAAGAACGCCTTGAACAGTTTTGCGATGCCATAAAAATGGTGTATGCTTCTTTATTTTCACCTACATCCAAAGAATACATCAAAGCCATTAATTACAAACTTGAAGAAGAAAAAATGGCTGTGGTGATACAGGAAGTGGTAGGCAATCAGTTTGGCGATTATTATTATCCTCATATTTCCGGTGTGGCACAAAGCTTTAATTATTACCCGGTATCGTACATGAAACCTGAAGATGGTTTTTCTGTGTTGGCACTTGGGCTGGGTAAATATGTAGTGGAAGGAGAAAAAGCCTGGCGGTTTTGTCCACGGTATCCCAAACTTGACATCGTCAGCCTTAAAGACATTGTCAACGAAACCCAAACCGAATATTTTGCTGTCAATATGAAAGACAAGAATATTGACTTGCTACAGGGTGAAGAAGCCGGACTGAGCCGCTTGGATATTGATGATGCTGAAATGCAGGAATCCATCAAACACCTTGCTTCTGTGTACAATCCGGATAACAATTCATTGTCTCCCGGCATTTCTGATTATGGTCCACGGGTATTGAATTTCGCTAACATACTAAAACACGATTATGTTCCTTTAGCTGAAGCAATCCGTAAAGTGGTGTTGCTGGTGAAAGAAGCGCTTGGTACAACTGCTGAAATTGAATTTGCCGTGGATTTGAATAAAGATAAAAACAACAAGGCTTCCTTTTACATTTTACAGGTTAAGCCCCTGATAGGAAGTGCCTTCGATTATGAAATTGACATGGATGAGATAGACAGTGAGAGCATTATTTTGCAAACTACAACTGCCATGGGTAATGGTAAAATTGATACCATCAAAGATTTTATTTTTGTTGATCCCGAAGCGTTTGACAAGACCAAAACAGAAGAAATGGCTGCTGAAATTGGAAAAATCAATGCAGACATGGTAAAAAAGGATCGTCAATATGTATTGATGGGGCCGGGCAGATGGGGAAGCCAGGATAAATTTATCGGCATTCCTGTGAGATGGCCGCAAATTTCCAATGCAAAAGTGATCATTGAATACAGTTTTGAAGGCTTTCCCCTGGATCCTTCCAGTGGGTCTCATTTTTTCCATAATGTCACTTCAATGAATGTCGGTTATTTATCCGTTCAGAAAGGTAAAAAAGAACATGCTATTTACTGGGATAAAATCAAAATTCTGGGGGAAATAAATAAGTATAAGTATTTCTCACACATGCATTTATCTGAACCTTTTACTGTGAAAATGGATTCAAAAAATCAACTTGCGTTGATACAAAAACCTTAATAATGCACACTTAGGTGTGCAAATAATTTTAAATATGCACAACACACAGTGTAAAGTGATGCTTTCATAATCAAATTTTATCTGAACAGGAAACAAAAATTATTCCAATAAATCTGAATTTATGCCATACACATAATTTTTAATGATCTCGAACTTCTGAATTTCGCTGTCTCCGTGAAACCCGGTAAGTGCTTTGTATGATACTTTATCCCTGTAGGCCCGTGTAAATTTGTCAGATTCCGGTTTATATGTCCAGTGCCATTCTTCGGTGTTGTAACCCGTTGTTCTTTTATTACCGAAGGGTACATACACCTGGTAAAACCCGTAATCGGCTGCATTTTCCTGCAACCAGCCGTACACTTTTTTTCCCTTTCCCCTTTTGAAATAAACGTGTGAGGTTTCATTGATATCAATATCAGTTCCCCAGTGATGCCGAGATGTGCCGGGAACGGCTGTGTAGGCAAGCAGGTTTGCCACTTTGGCGCTGTCCGAAAGGTGCTGGTTAAGGTATCCTTTTCCATGTTTGCGTTTTCCAGTGAATTTTTGATTCCACAAATAGCGTTGTTCATAAAAAGTGCGTGTACCTGACCGTATTATAAGATCAATACTGTCTTTCAGTGCAGCCTGATGCATTTTTAAAAAAGCTTCGTAAGTGTGTTTTCTAAGGTATATTTCCGGGAAATACGTCAGAGTGGAATCCGCTTTGACAAAATCAGGATGCGTGATAGGATTAATTTTTCCGATCAACTCATTGCTGGTGGGAATTTTATCCTGTGATTGAGTTGTTTTGTCCTGATCTTGTAAAAAAAACATAATCAGCAGCAACAACAATAATTTAGTCATGAGACAGTAGTTTTAATGCATGATGTGCAATGTTTTCAGCCGTAAGGCCGTATTTTTCCATAAGTTCAGCGGGTTGACCCGATTCACCAAAACAATCGTTAATGCCAAGAATATGCATGGGCACAGGGTAGATTTGGGTGAGTTTTTCAGCCACAGCGCTGCCAAATCCTCCTGTTACCTGGTGTTCTTCTGCTGTCAGGATGCAACCACATTGCTTTGCGTATTTTTCAATGCAATCCGTATCAATGGGCTTGATGGTGTGAAAATTGACAACTGAAGCATGGATATTATGCTTATTTTCCAAGATGTCTGCTGCTTTCAATGCTTCCCATGCCATGTGTCCGGTAGCAAAAAGAGCAATGTCGCTACCATCTTTCAACACTTGTGCTTTTCCGGGAACAAAATTCTGATTATTTAGGGTAAAATCGGGTACTGCTTCCCTGCCAAAACGTATATACACAGGACCCTTGATATCATTGACAGCATGCAGGGTGGCCAGTTTTGTCTGGGTAGCATCACATGGGGACAATACAGTCATGTTAGGGAGCACACGCATGGTTGCAATGTCTTCAAGTGCCTGGTGGGTAGCTCCGTCTGGCCCTACTGATATGCCGGCATGGGCGCCCCCGATAATGACATGTACATTGTTGTAACAAATCGAAATACGCACCTGGTCGAGGTCACGCATAGCAGAAAACACAGCGTAAGTGGAGAATACGGGAATTTTTCCGGATAACGCCAGTCCTGCAGCAACTCCGGCAATGTTTTGTTCAGCGATGCCAAATGAAAAAAACCGTTCGGGGTAGGTTTCTGCAAACAGGTTCATGGAAACTGAACCCGTGATATCTGCCCCAAGCGCAACCAATGTTGGTTCGATTTTTCCTGCTTCTTTTAACCCTTCCCCAAACCCTTGTCGTGTAGGCTTTAATCCATGATATGATACCATACTGTAAATTTAATTATTTTTGGTCTTCGGCAAACCATTCTGTATAAGAAGTGGTTGTTTCATACAACCGTAAACTATGCAAATCAATGTTTTCCGGCAGTTTTTTTCTAATCCTGTGAGCAAATTCCGTTACCAGGTTTTCGCAAGTAGGCTGGAATTCTACAATGTGTATCCTGTCGAACAATGATTTTATTCCGGCAATAGACTTGATATCTTCCTTGCTGCTCAATACGACAGAATGATCAAATTCCTCAACAATTTCTTTTTTTACAATCTTTTTGAAATCACCAAAATCAATGACCATGCCCCATTTTGGATTTTTTTTATCTTTGATTAAAGAACCAATAACGGTTGCATGCATTTTGTAGGAATGCCCGTGAAGGTTTCTGCATAAACCATTGTAGTTATAAAGTGCATGAGACATTTCCCAATTAAATATTTTGGTTACCCGTATTTTTGTCATAAACTGATATTTACATTAAAAACAAAAAGAATTATCAAAGATTGTAAGATAATGGTTTTTTTTTAATCTGAAAAATATTATTTTTAACATTCGTAAGAATACGTATGAAAAAACTGGAAAAAATATCAAGGTTAACGAAACCATACATACGGAAATTCAATGATGAACTGTTTTCACTGATTAAATCAGATGATGCGTTTTTAAACCGTATTCTTGAATATGTTTTTTCGGATACGGGCAAACAAGTGCGTGTTCATTTGGTTTTTTTGTCCGCTTTAATGTTTGGAAAAGTCAACCGGAAAACTCACATTGCGGCTGCATTAGTACAATTGTTACATACATCCACACTTATTCATGATGATGTTGTGGATAAAGCGGTGGTTCGCAGGGGCAAAAAGACAGTCAATGCAGAATGGAACAATAAAGTTGCAGTATTGGTAGGTGATTATTTGTTTTCCAAAGCCCTGGAAATTGCCATCAACGAGAAATTGTATGATGTTTTGCAGATTCTTACACCCACCATTTCTCAAATGAGCATGGGAGAGATCATACAATTGAATGAAATAGAAAAAAAACAGTATTCTGAACAAGTATATATGGATATCATTTTCAGAAAAACGGCTGTATTGATCAGTGCTTCAGCCCAGTCAGGGGCTAATTCAACAGGGGCTTCACAACAACAACAAATGAGCATGAAACAATTTGGAAATGAGGCCGGCATGGCATTTCAGATACAGGATGATATTCTGGATTTTACAGCCAATCACAGTTTTGGAAAAGTCAACGGAAAAGATTTAGAAGAAAAAAAATATACCCTGCCGTTGATTTATGCATTGGATAAAGCCCCAAAAAAGGAATCAGCAAAGGTTATGAAAACTATTGACAATGGTGTAAACAAAAAGTACAAACAACAAATAATGGAATTTATTGAAGCCTATAAGGGATTTGATTATGCACAACAAGTGATGGATAACCATGTGAGCAAAGCACATGATATTTTAAAAACATTGCCTGAAAATGAAGCAAATGATGTTTTGTATGATCTAATTGTGTATTTTACAAAACGAAAAAAATAGAATTATTACTATTAATCAAAATGTAAAATTATGAAACAGATATTAACAATACTCCTGGTGTGCCTGATAGCAGGAAGTAACCTCATGGCGCAAAAAATACAAGTAAAAGAAGATAAGAAAAGAATCAACGGCAGTAAACGGGAGGTCTTGTATGTTGAAATACCAAAAGTTGAGGGTAAGGCCGTTGAAAAAGCATGGGAAGACCTTATGAAAGATTATGATGCAGAAAAAGTAAAAAGCAGAAAAGAAATTTTTGCAGACAATGCACATATTACTTCTGTTGCTGATCAGGTCGTGGATGTTTATGCTAAAATTGATGAAAAAAATGAACTGGTTGAATTTTTTGTAGCGGTTGATTTGGGAGGAGCCTATATGGGATCAGACCACCCTGCAGAACAAAGTGCCATGAAATCCATAGTGCAGAATTTTGCACAACAGGTTGCAAAAGAAGCGTTTGAAGAACTCAAGGAAGAAAAAGCTGAAATGGTAGAAGACATTGAGAAAGAAATAGAAAGTATCCAAAAAGATAAAGAGCATTTGGAAAAAAAGAATGAAAAATACCAGGAAAAGATAGAAGATAATCTGGAGGAAATAGAGAAGTTGAAAAAAGAACTGGAAGAACAAAATAAACTGCTGGAGGAAGCTCAAAAAGAAGTAAAGGAAGTCAAAAAGAACGCTTCAAAAATTGATTAAAATGTAAGTTTTACTGGTATAAATTTTAAGTGTATGAAATTTGGTGTGTTGATATTTCCGGGATCAAATTGTGATCATGACATGATCTATGTATTAAGGGAAAAACTCAACCAGGAAGTGGTTGAGCTGTGGCATAAAGATATCGGATTAAAATCCGTAGATGCGGTTATTTTACCCGGGGGGTTTTCGTATGGTGATTACCTGCGTTCTGGTGCCATTGCCCGGTATTCTCCCCTCATGGAGTCAGTCATTGAATTTGCAGCAGGTGGGGGATTTGTGTTTGGTGTGTGCAATGGTTTTCAGATATTGTGTGAAGCTGGCTTGTTACCAGGGGCTTTGCTGCATAACATCAATCAGAATTTTGTGTGTAAAAACCAGTTTATACGGGCTGAACATTTTCATACCCCCCTGACAGAATATGTGCCACGGGGTAAAATTTTAAAAATTCCCGTCGCTCATCACGAAGGCAGGTATTATGCCCCGGATGATGAGTTGTCTGATATGGTTCAGAATAAACAGATTATCTGGCGTTATTGCAATGAACGTGGGGAATTGACACAGGAAGATAATCCCAACGGCTCGGTGATGAATATTGCAGGTATATGCAACAAAAACGGAAATGTCTTTGGCATGATGCCGCATCCAGAAAGGGCTGCTGACGAAGAGTTGGGAAATACTGACGGCATAATGATCATGAAATCCATTATTCATCATCTGGAGAATTAGGATTATGCATTATCCCGGTTTGAATCCGGATGGCTTCTTTATGTATGGCTTGCAGCAGTTTTAGTATGAACGATTTTGAAAGCTTGTTTTGTTCGGCGTAATCAAGGCGGGTTTTTATGATGTTTTCCCAGCGTTTTAGCTGTAAGATATTAACATGCATGTTTTTTTTGTGTACAGCAATTTCTTCAACAAGGTCCTGCCTTTGTTTTAACAAATCCAGAAGTTGATAATCAACCTGATCAATTTCTTTGCGATACTGTACAATGCGCTTGATGTATGCCTGGTCTTTAAAATTACGTTTCCTGATGGTAAGATTATCAAGCAATTGAACCAGGTCTTCGGGCCGGAGTTGTTGTTGTTTGTCTGTCAGCGCTCTTTGGGGATTGTGATGTACTTCTATCATAAGCCCGGACATATTTAGGTCCATGGCTTGTTGTGCGATGGTAGCAATGTGACTGGTTTTTCCTGCAATGTGGCTTGGGTCGCAGAACACAGGTAAGTTTTTGTTTTTCAACTGAATGTCAATTGGAATTTCCCACAGCGGCAGGTTTCTGAAAGCAGTTTTCTCGAATGGATAAAACCCGCGGTGGACGGCTGCTATGTCTTTAATACCCGCTTTATAAAACCGCTGAATGGCACCACACCATAAATTTATGTCGGGATGCAGCGGGTTTTTTACCATCAGTTTTACAGATGTGCCTTTAAAAATATCTGCCAATGCCTGGACGTATATAGGGTTTCCGGTTGTTCGTGCACCTATCCATAATACATCAATCCCGGCCTCCATGGCTTTTTCTGCATGTTCGGGTGTGATGACTTCGGTTGCTGTTAACAGGCCGGTATTATTTTTTACTTTTGATAACCATTTCAAAGCTTTGTCTCCGGCACCTTCAAAATGTCCGGGATGGGTCCTTGGTTTCCAGATACCAGACCTGAAAACATGCACCGATTCTTTTTCAGCAAGGGCTTCAGCTGTTTTTAACATTTGTGCTTCACTTTCCGCACTGCAGGGACCGGCTATAATGAAAGGTCTGGATCGTTTGTGAAAAAAGCCTTGTTCAAATTCCATCACTACTCTTAATTTCATGTAAAGTACGGCAATTTATTGTTATTTTGCCATATGTTTAAATTTTTTTTTAAACTTCACGAAAAACCGTTAATTTTATCGAAAATTATAATCAATCAAAAAATATATGTTATGGCTACAAAAATACAAACACTAAACGAAGTAATCATTCAAAAACAATCGGCTTTTCCGTATGCCAAAGGCGAATTGAGCAGGTTGTTAAGTCACATCGGGCTGGCAGCTAAAATTGTTCACAAAAAAGTAAACAAAGCCGGGCTTGTAAATATTCTTGGTGAGGTGGATAATGTCAATGTCCAGGGAGAACAGCAACAAAAACTGGACGTATTTGCCAATGAGACATTTATCAATACTATGCGTGCCAGTGGTATTTGTTGTGGCATTGCCTCTGAAGAAAATGAAAAATCCATTGTTTTTGATGATGATTTATCCCTTGATGGGAAATATGTGGTATGTACCGACCCGCTGGATGGTTCATCCAATATTGATGTCAATGTGTCCATCGGTACTATTTTTTCTATTTATCGCCGGGTAACTCCCCGCGGGGAAAAAGCAACCATTGATGATTTTATGCAAGCCGGAAATAAACAGGTGGCTGCCGGTTATGTGCTTTATGGATCCTCAACCATGATGGTATATACGACAGGCCTTGGAACAACCGGTTTTACACTGGATACTTCGATTGGTGAGTTTTGTTTGTCACATCCCTATATTGTTACCCCAAAACAGGGAAAAATATATTCTGTTAACCAAGGGAATTTTATTAAGTTTCCCCAGGGAACAAAGGATTACATCAAATACTGCCAGGAAAAAGACAAGTCCACAAAACGGCCTTATACTATGAGATATATTGGTTCCCTCGTAGCGGATTTTCATCGCAATTTGATGAAAGGGGGAATTTTTATTTATCCCAAAACTGATGGTAATCCCAACGGGAAACTGAGGCTTGTTTACGAGTGCAATCCGATAGCATTTCTGGCAGAACAAGCAGGAGGACTAGCCACTGATGGCAATGGCAAACGGATTCTGGACATTGAAGTGAAAGATATTCATCAGCGTGTTCCGTTTTATACCGGATCAAAAGCCATGGTAGAAAAAGCAGAAGAATTTATGCATGAATCTCTCGATGAATAAAAACTTACCAGGATTTTTTATTTTAAAAACAATGCTGTATCTTTGCAGGCCTGAAAAATTTAGTATTCATTAATAAAAAGTAATTTATGCCAGTAAAGATAAGATTAGCAAGGCATGGTAGAAA
>JAYENB010000205.1:0-2292 GCA_034721855.1 Bacteroidota bacterium | reverse complement strand
TTCAGGTATCGTGATATGGTGTCTTTATGCACTTGCAATTTATTTGCTAATTCGCTGTGAGATACTTCGTTGCCAACCTGGAAAGCAATAAGTCTCAGCAAGTTTCTGATTATATCCCAAGTTTACCACCCAAAACCTTTTAAATAATTAATAATCAACAATAAAACTTTTTTTTTAACTTATAATTACGTCTAATAAATGTTGATAACTTTGTTAATAAATAATTTATAATCAATCATATAAATTATTATCTTTGCGTCTATGGAATTATCAAAGTTACATTTACATTGGCGACCAAGTAATTATAAGGGTAAAACATATAAATCATACAGCCTTGCCCGTGCTTACAGGAAAGACGGTAAAAACCGCAAAGAAATAGTATTACCTCTTGGTAAACTATCGGACGATGATGTGAAAAAGTGGAAACTTTTTGTTGACGCTCTTAAAAAGCCGGAAATGATACTGACCACTTTTGATGATATCGAAGTGCTGAAACATTATAAATACCTTGAACTTGCCGTAGTAAATCATATATGGGAAGAGTGGAACCTTGACAAGCCGTTCACGGGACATCCCAATAAAGAAGTAGAACTCTGCAAAATTGCCAGAATATTAACAATGAACAGGTGTGTTGAACCGACTTCCAAGTCCCAGGTTGTTGATTGGTTTCAGGGAACATGGCTGTCGCATTTACTGCAGGTTGATCATAAAAAAGTAAATGTATCGCGTATATTCAGGGATTTAAGCTATATAGAGGATTGCAAGGAGCAAATATGCAAACACTTATACGAAAATTTAAACAGAAGAACACCTGCCTCAATGCAATCCTTTTTTTACGACTTGTCAAGTGCAACTTTTTCAGGGAGTAAATGTATCCTGATGAAATGGGGTCACTGCAAAGAAGGATATTTTAATCATGTGGTGCTGGCGTTAGTTGTTAATAAAGATGGTTTACCTGTATATTGGGAAGTCATTGAAGGAAATACAGCCGACTCAAATACGATTACATGGTTACTCGCCCGGTTGAAGAGACTGCTTCCAATAAAAAACATCACGCTAATATTTGACAGGGGCATGGTTTCGGACGAGAATCTAATTTTGTTGGAAACAGAAGGCTATAAGTATATCACCGCAATGGATAGAAATCAAATAGAGAAAATAGCCGGTAATGTTGATTTTCATCAATACATTAATTTTGATCCTCAAAAAATAGATCAGCAAATCAATGAAATCGGAGATTTTACCAAACTAAACGATACGACCTTTTACAAGGAAATTAAAACAGATGATAAACGTCGCTACATCTTATGTTTTAATCCGCAATTATTCAAAGACCAGCGAAAGGACAAAGCTACAGCAATAGAGAATTTCAGAAAATTTGTTGAAAGACTCAATGAGGAACTGTTACTTGCCAAAAATTCCAGAGATGAAAAGACTACAAAAGATAAATTCATAAAAAAACGCTCCAAATTCAAACTGAAGAATATTGTAGATATCCTGATGGAAAAAGTTGAGATAAAAACGCGGGATAATAATGGTAACGAAAAAATCATTAAAACCTTCAAAGGTATTATTGGTCCGATTAATCAACGTAAAGTAAACGAGGCAGGCAGACTGGACGGGTTTTGGTTGCTGGTCACTAATCATAGTGAAGATGAAAATGGCAGGTTTTTACTCTCCCCAGACGATGCAATTAAGCCATATCGTGACAAAACTATAATAGAGTCAGCTTTCAGGGATATTAAATCCTTCATTGAAATTGAACCAATCGGTGTCTGGACAGAAAAACATGTTAAGGCTCACTTCACAATTTGTGTTCTTGCTTATTTTATAAACAGGATGATATCCCTGAGGTTGCATCAAAATCCCGGTAATCTGACAAAAGATGTTATTACTCACCAAAATGCTTATAAAATCTTGTCTGAAGTATCAATTGATAAAATTCGTATTAAAAATGTTGCTGTACAGGGACACAAACTATCTGGATTGAATGAACATATTTATGAAATCGTCAAGCGGTTAAAAATACCGGAGATAATAAAATAAAACCCATAATGGGTTGATTTTTACCTTATAATATCATTTTATAGACGTAAATTATAGCATAAAATATAACTTACTTACTGATTGATAGCCAGTTGTCCAAATTGGGGTGGTAAACTTGGGTTTTAATAAATAATATACGGTATCAAAGCAAAAAACATCTGACCATTTTGTTATATCACCCTTTTCGTTTTTGAAATTACGAACTCTGTATTTTTCAAGTATTTGAATGGTTTTATCAAAAAGCAG
>JAYENB010000204.1:0-11816 GCA_034721855.1 Bacteroidota bacterium | reverse complement strand
TTAATTCCGGAACAGCAATTGCAATCATTCTAATAATTAGTTTTATTGGTCATTTTTTAGATTAATTAGAGCAATTAGAAATTAGGTCAATTAACAGTTATTTAATTTTAAAATGTGAACAGTTACCCAAGGTGATTGTTTTCAATGAGCAATGTGAGTCGTTTCTCAAACTCATGTACTGCATCCAGCTCATCCAGCCCATAATGAAAGGGAATGATGACGGCGTGATTGTAATTAGTGTCCGTCCATAATGTCCGATTTCTGCGTTACGCTCGCATTGACAACCAGTCATTTACGCCAGTAAACTCCTGGTTGCCAATACTTCGCAAGCCTTGAACTCGAACATTATGAATCAGACACTGACTTTATTGACAGACTCTAATTAATGGGATATTGAATTGGTTTTAGCATGTTTTTACAAGGGGATATTCCGTGTATTATCTATTGTTTTTTAGTGAAAATTATTTATGAGCTCAATCAATTGTATTATCGCCTAATTGTTTTAAAATATCTTTACTATTGCCTTTAAAAATTTTAGTTTCAATTGTTTTCATTAACCTATATTATTTAAATCAAAATCAATTTCTTTAATCCACATTAAATCATATACTTCCATATTATTATTAAATTTTTGTTCAACGTGGTTATAAAAATCTTGTACTGTCCAGTTTTTATCAATTACATCATTACCTTTTTTTTCTGATATAATTTTAGAAAGATATGTATCAGCTTTATCAATTGGAAAATCATTAAAAAAAGCTACAATTTGAATAATAGCATCTTTTTCATTTTTTCCATTAACTTGGTTAAAAAAAATTGCTTCGTAAAATCCAGAAAAAATTTCAAATTTATATAAATAGTTTTTCATACCAGTTATTATTTAATACCAAGTTGCGTTCTAATATGTAGTAGCCTAGTGGCTTGCTTCTTTTATTGTCAATAAATCTTTCATAGTTTATCTTAAATTTGTAGTAATAAAGATACAATCATTTTTTCATTTTGAATAAATATTTATAAACATATTTTTTCAATTCGTTCATAATTCATCTGAATTTGTTTTTTCACATCTGTAAAAGCCTTAAAACTTTCACCATCACATCAGTCACACTATCTCGGATTGTTGCACTTATCTGGAATGCGATAAATCGCATCCCTACAGTGCACAATCAATCACACCATCTCCCCGTCTCCTTCGCGTGAGGGCGGAGGCGGTTAGCCTGCCTGCTGCGATGCGTTGGTGCTGCATGCAGGAAAGAGTGGAGCGATTAAGCAAACTCCTTTACTGCATCTGTCAGCACCCGCAGAGCAGCAGGCAGCTAATAGCCGGAGACCGACCCTTATTTCTTCCTTCTATTCGTTAAGCGAATAGAGGGAAAAATAAGGGGCACGCCCAAATGATTAAAATAACCAAAAACCAATATTCCTTACTTTTCCTTAAACAGTTTAGAATATTTTGTCTTCTTGTTCTCTGTCCAGTGGTATTTACCGAGAAACCATTGTACCATGCCTTTGGGCATCAATTTCTCTAGGTTGCGGTGCAACACAATGTCATATTTGCGGTGGAAATTTACCCAGCAGGCATTGCAGCCATGCAGGTGTGCCTTGTGTTTTTTGATGGTTTCTTTTTTGTTGATGATGTGGTGAAGCGATTCTTTGTACAGATTGCCGAGGATGATTTCTCTAAACTGGCAAATCGGGATATCGCCGTTGGGGTAAATGACAATGCTGTCTGTAATGCTGCGACAGGGGAGTTTTAGATTGCCTTCACGGAATTTGGTGTACAAATACATAAAATCGTAATTTTCACTGAAATCTTTGACAACATCAGGGATGTCGCCGGGTTTGAAATTCAATGTATCTGTTGAATCGGTTTTTGACTGGGTGTCAAAATATTCCATGGTGTTGTATATGCCTATCCGCATGTCGATGTTATATTTCTTGCACACTCCAGCCACGTGTTCAAGGTCTTTGAACGTATTGAATGGCGTAAGGGTAAACATCACCGAGAGGGGTAATTCTCCGCTGAGGGTATCAATAACTTTAATGATATTATCGTAGATATCAGCCCGGCGCATGGATTTAATAGTTTCTTTTGTCCCATCCATAGAAACGTACAACCTGACCGGTTTATATTCTCTTGTTAATTTGATTATCGTGTCGGCATCACGGCCATTGGTAAGCAGCTCAAAGTAAGGATGATGTGCCGACAAATATTTCAATATATCCTCGGCCTCGGGATGTAAAATAAACTCACCTCCTTCAAGTCCGATAAGGGTGTGTTTGCTGACAACAGGAGAGTTGATGATTTCCTTGATTTTATCTAATCCCAGGTCTTGTTTTGGTTTCTTAGCCCAAATGTAGCAATGCTTGCATTTTAAATTGCACCTGTCGGTTGAATACAACATGATGGTGCTAAGTTTTTTGTGTTGGGGAAATAAGCTGTTGTTGGCAAACTTCAGGCCCCGCCTGATGTAGTCTTTTGTTGTGTACATGGGTTATTTTTTCATTTTATCCATCAATTCATAAACCGGTACCATAGAATCCAGGGTGCTGATGTTTCCTTCGTTGTGTTCACACATTTCCAGGAAAGCCTGAATTTCATTAAAATACCCTGAAGCATACAGATCGTTGTGGTCACGTACGGGTAAAAAATTGTTTTTTTGGTACAGGGAATGTTCCGATATCACGGGTGCTTTTATTTTTTCCAGCGGAACGTTCATGATTGATTTTGGTTTATCTATGTATTTTAGTTCATTGATTCCTTTGGCTTCAAAACGGTGTTTTTCGGTATTTATAATCATGTTTTCTTGTCCGCGTGTCCACCAAAAATCCGTTGAAAGTTCAATTCTTCCGATGATATCATCAGGATGACTAAGTTCAAGCAGCCATGTTTCAACGCCTTTACCTGTTTTAAATTTTTTTATGAACTCAATTTTTGCAGGGCCATAAATAAAAACAGCTAAATCCAGTGGGTGGATGAAAAGGTCAGTTATAGTATCGCCTTCGGGATAATTGCCTGCAGAGTACTCAAGTTTGTAATATATTACCTTTTTGCTTTTAACTTTGTTTCGGATAATCTGATACACCGGGGCATGTCGTTTTTGCAACCCCACAAAAGCACTTCCACTGCTGTCTTTTTCAATCAGCCGTAATTCCTGCAATTCTTTCAGTGTTTTGCAAGGGGGTTTTTCTATAAATACATTTTTTCCTGCCTGTAATATCTGCTTTGCTAATTCGAAATGGGCATCCGGATGGGCCGACACAAACACCCCTTTTATGTTTTTGTCTTTTAGTACTTTATCCAAATTTGTGGTTCCTTTTACAGATTTGTAATTTTCATTGATTGTTTTCGCTGTTGCTTCTGTTTTAGTCACGATATAGCTCAGATCCGCATGGAGATAAGCAAGAACGGGATACAAGTTATTAAACGAATGGCTACCAATACCGACAAAGGCATATTTTCCTGTATAAGTTTTTTCTAAAAATTTATTTTTCCGGATACGTTTGTATTTATTAATAAGTGATTGCATAAAGAATAGCATTTAAGTATTATTAAACTATACTGTTTACTGTTTTAAATTTATGGCTGCTAATTTACAAAAAATAGTAACCAGTTACATAAAGAGGGCTTTAAAAAGATGGTGTGGGATGCAAAAAGGAAAACCCGGGGCTGGAGCCCCGGGTAAACCACAACAGAAAAAGCACACTTAGCTCGGGTGGAATTATTAGAGGTAGGAAAGATAGGGGGACCACCCGGCTAAGTTTCTTGAATGATGTAATTTTATATTTGATTTAATTTTTTTCATTGTTGTTATATACCTTTACTGTGTATTTTAAAAGTGCTAATATAGTTAATTTTTTAATTAAACCCAAAAATACAGACTTCCTCTGTATGTCAAAATGGCAAAGTGCATATTATCAGTCGTTATATGATTGGACACCTCATTTAAACCTCTTTAGAATTAAGTATAATGATGATCAATTATTTTTTAACTATATAAAGCATATATGAAGCTTTAATTGCAAAAAAATAATTGGACATTAAAATTGAAAAATTGCAATAAACTTAAGTGGTTGATATCAAGGCAATTGAAAATGCCAAATTGTTATGTTTTCAAAAGATTCATTAAAATTTTTGGCGAAGTCTGAAATAAGTGATAATTAGAATATATGTGTTGATTAACATGCATTATTTTATGATTGTACTTCTTGTTCAATAAAGTGTATTATTTCCTGGGTCTTATTATATTCAAACCAATGCATGACTTTATACCGCTTCTGCCAGTTGATTTGTTTCCGTGCATATTGCCTGGTGTTTTTCCTGATCAGTTGTATGGCTTGTTCTTTGGATATTTCTTTGTCGAAATAGCGAAAAAACTCTGTATAGCCAATGGTTTTCAGTGGTACTAAACCTTTATGCGGGTATAATTTGCGTGCTTCTTCTTCCAGCCCCTTTTCCAGCATGTTGTCAATACGAGTATCTATATCATGATACAACAATGTACGGTTTTTATTTAGTCCGATAAGCAGCACATCAAAATCGCGTTTTTTGGGTGTGCGGGTATGAAAACTGCTAAAAGGTTTCCCGGTGCTCAGGCAGACTTCAAGGGCCCGGATAACACGTTTGTGGTTTTTTTTATCAATGTGTTCATAACAATCAGGGTCCAGTTTTCTCAGCTCAAACCTCAATGGTTCCAGTCCTTCGTTATTGTATCGTTGTGTGAGTGCTTCACGTATATTCATGTCCGGATCGGGAATTTTATCAATGCCATACAGGACAGCATCCAGGTACATGCCGGAGCCACCTGTCATAATCACTATGTTGTGTTTGTTAAAAAGCGTTTTCAGCAGGTTGGTTATATCGATTTCAAACATGCTGGCATTGTAATAATCATGTATGGATAATTTCCCGATAAAATGATGGGAACATTGTGCAAGCTCTTTTTTGTCAGGTACGGCGGTGCCAATTTTCATTTCGCGGTACATTTGCCTCGAATCGCAGGAAATAATTTCGGTGTTGAAATGTTTCGCTAGCTGCAGGCTGGCTGCTGTTTTTCCCGAAGCTGTAGGGCCACTGATACTTATAAGTAACTTCTTTGTATTGTGCAGCATATTATACTAAGTTACGATGAAACCTGTCTGCCAGGCCGGCAGGCAGAATTGAACACATATCGGTATCAGATGTCAAGATCATCTATATTGTCAAACCCATCGGCGTTTAATAAGTCATCATCCTCTGCCTCCGGGTCAATACCATAATCGTCCACAATGAGCGCAGGAGGTGCTTTACCTTCGGATAAAATACACCGTGGATAATTCAGTTTTGCTTCTTCAGGAGTCATGGAGCGTACATTGACAACTTCTATAAACATCATACGTACAGAGAAAAAATCAAACAAATACAACAAACGTTGTCCTTTTTTTGTCAGGTAATTTTTTAGCAGGGTATCTTTCATCAGTTCAGGCGCATTTTTGTCATCTTCATCCATACGAACCATGCTGATTTCCTGTAGTTTTTCCCATTTTTTGTTGCTGATATAAAAACTGGTCATTTGAGAGCAATCATAGTCACAGGCTGTTTGTATTCCCAAATGCAAATTGTAAAACCGTTTTTCATCGGGGATATCAATATCCCTTATAAATTTTGAGTTTTCAGAAGATAAAATTCGTAATGTCAGGATTTTCATGTCAGTTTGTATGTCTTGTTTCCTACAAATGTAATAAAAATTTCATAGTATCAATATCATCGGCGTATGTTATGATGTCTGGATGTTGGGTTTCCCCGAATTTTACAGCATTATCAATGGCTATATTTTCAGTTGCAATGCATTGAATGTTGTCTTCGTTTTTTTTAAGTTGACTGAATAAACTTTTTACATCATGATAGCGTTCATAATACAAAACCGCTACAGGAGATGCGATATCCGTATGCTCCCGGAGTATTAAAAAATCATTATCAAGAAATGCCTGTTGATCCATCAACAAAATGGCCTTGTTATACAGATGATTGTTCATGTATTTGTTGTGTTCTGTAAAATACCTGAATGCTTCCATGTTGTCGAGGATGCGTTTTTCGTCCATATCCTGAGGAATGTACAATTTGGAAACATTTCTGCACCCCAGACCGAAATATAAAAACACATCCCTGGCAAGGCGCTGAAGTTGTTCATTGCTTTCAGTCCCATCCATGATGGCTATACCGTTCCGGTTTTTACGGATGATGTGAGGGATGTTTTTGAAGTAATAATCAAAATACCTCGCTGTATTGTTGCTGCCTGTGGCGATAACGGCATCAACATTTGTGAAGAAATCATCGGTTATGTATATTTTTTGTTTCAGTGAGGGCTCATCATCACTTAGAAAATCAACCACAAATTTAACCAGGATATTGTCTTTCGAAGAGGTTTTTATCAATGCCTTATGTCCACTGAGCAACACACTGATCATATCATGCATCCCCACGAGGGGAATGTTTCCTGCCATAACAATACCCACGGTTTTGTTTTTGTTTGCAAGCTCCGGATACTCATTCAACCAGGTGCTGAGTGTTTCGTCAGTTAATTTACCGGCCCAGTAATTCAGATTGTGTCTGATGAATTCCGGAGTAAACCATTTGTTTTCGATGTATGCCTTTTCAATAACCTGTTCAAGTTGTGCATTTTTTGTACTTCCCAAAAAATCACCCAGCTTGATCAGACTTGCTTTTATGTGTTGCATAAATAATTATCAGTATCCTGTAGATTCCCAGGCTTGTTCTATTTCATGAATTGCCTCTTTAGTATTTAGCACGTTCAATCCTGAAGCCAAAGCAATCACCATAATGATAACTATCACAGCGGCAAGGCACAAACCAATGATGGCAGTAACACGCCCGGCTCTCATGTTTTTATATGAGCTATAAGTGTACAGGTCGGGATTTTGCAGATATTCGCGTTGTGCTTTTGATGATAAGATCAAAGCAATAATAGCCAACACTATGCTGATAGCCCCGTAACAACAACAAAACAATACCAGCGAAATGATTCCCATAGCCAGTATTCCTCCTGAATTAGGCAGGGGTTGCTGCATTTTTGATGTAGGTTTCTCAACGGAAGGGGATGCTTGTGATTGCTGGCTTTTTGCATTGGTACTTCCTTGATAATTCTCACTTTGTTGATTACCGCTTTGACTGTGATTGGGTTCCTGTGATTCTTTTTTGTTGGGATCAAATTCAAATCCCTGTTTGTTGTTTTCAGTTGTCATAAGGTTGATTTTTGTTATTATGAAAAACTAAATGTATAATTTGTTAAAATTTTTATGATGTATGTCGTCATTATAATAATTACCGTAAATATAAACATTATTTTTAAAACGAGCGCACCATTTTTAAAATTGAATATCAAATGCAATCCCAAAAAAATCAGGGTTATCAACATTGGAATTAACCCGGGATAATACTGAATGCTGATCCAAAGGTTTCCTTTGAGCAATTCAATGAATGCGCGTTGCATTCCACATCCCGGACAATCCATCCCGGTATATGCTTTGAAAGCACAACTCCCCATGTGATTTTCGAGCCATTCAATCATTGATTTCAATTTGATAAACAGGATATCAAAAATAATAAAAAAACCAGACACTGGCTTTATAAACAAACACTAACTAATAAGTAACCGATTTTAACTATTATTAACCGCTATTAACCGCTATTAACCGTTATTAACCGTTATTAACCATTATTAACCGTTATTTACAGAACCATTTATGACTTGATAAATTACCCATCATTTGTTAAGTTTGGGGGCAAAAAAATATTTCAATGCTAATAGAACACTTGAAATATCGATTAAAAAAGTTGGTACCGGAATATCACCAAAATAAGTGCCTGCTGGCCTTGAGTGGAGGAGCTGATTCCGTTGCCATGTTGCATGCTGCACATAAACTGGGATTAAATGTAATCGTAGCGCATTGTCATTTTCATTTACGTGGCAGGGAGGCAGATGGCGATGCCGGTTTTTGTGAAAAATTATCTGCTGAATTGGGTTATGCTTTTTTTATCAAACATTTCGATACCAAAAAAGATGCTGATAAACGGGGAATATCCATACAAATGGCTGCACGTGAATTGCGTTATGAGTGGTTTGAAAATATGGCAAAACAGGAAGCATGTGATTATATTTTGATAGCACATAACCAGGATGATGTAGCAGAAACCATGTTGATCAATCAAATCCGGGGTTGTGGCATTCGTGGTTTATCTGGCATTCCTGAAAAAAGTGGTGACATCATACGGCCGTTTTTGGATGTATCGAGGTTTGAAATTCAATATTGGTTGGAAAAAAACGGGTACCGCTGGCGTGACGATTCAAGCAATGATAAAACCACATATTTACGCAATAAAATCCGCCATGACGTGTTGTCTGAGATGGCAAAAATACACCCGGATGTTAAAGCCATCATGTACAGAAATGCCGAACGGGTTCAACGTTCACTTACGGTATTTGAAAATTTACTGGACAGGATAAAACGTGAAATATTCACGGAGAAGCAGGATCATATCATTATCAACACTCAACATGATGCAGTCACCATGGATTTGTTGTATGAACTGCTGCGTGATTATGGCTTTAATTACAACCAGATACAGGATTTATATTCAGCCAGTGCCTCCGGGAAACTTGTCCAAACAAAAGATTATCAATTGGTTTCAGACAGGGACCGGTGGATTATGCAAGCAACCACAACCATTGATCACGAACACCAGTATATCATAAAGGATAAGAAATTTTCAATTGCATATCCTCTTGTTTTGTATGGTGATGTTAAGGATGCGGCTGATTTTTCTATCAATCCTGATGAGACTGTCGCACAACTTGATGTGGATAAAATTTCAATGCCAATGGTATTGAGGCATTGGGAAAAGGGTGACCGTTTTATCCCCCTGGGAATGGATAATTTCCAGAAATTGAGTGACTTTTTTGTCAACCGGAAATTGAGTTTACACGAAAAACAACATCAGTGGATACTGTGTGCGGGAGATGATATTGTATGGATAATAGGCAGGCAAATTGATAACCGTTATAAAGTGACAAAACAAAGCAAGAATATACTTGAGATTCATTATGCAGATCCGGCAACGTAAAGTATGGTACATAAATTTTTATTAACCTAAATGAATTGATACTTTTGTATCTGTAAAATGGAGAGATGGCAGAGTGGTCGAATGCGGCGGTCTCGAAAACCGTTGTCCGTAATATGTGCGGACCGGGGGTTCGAATCCCCCTCTCTCCGCAAGCCAAAAAGCCCTGACTTTAGTCAGGGTTTTTATTTTCCCCCACCCGTCAAAAGCTTGCTTTTGTAAGGATGGGGGAAAATGAAAATACCGGCGAAACGTAGTGTAGCCGGCTTTTGGGCTTGACAGTCCCCCCTTTTGGGATCACGCGAGCGTTTAGCGAGCGTAATCCCCCGTCAAAAGTTTGCTTTCAAGACCGCTACAACACAAAAACAATCAGACACGAAGTGGCTGTAGGCTTTTTGGTTTGACAGTCCCCCTCCGGGATCACGCGAGCGATGAGTGAGCGTAATCCATTGTGAAAATAACTTTCTCTGCGATCACGTGAGACGTTTTAAACGGCAAACGAATGTGTAGTTATTATTTTTTGATGAAAATAAATTTACATTTTATAAGCAACCTTTTATAAATTCAAAGTCTATAAATTGAACCCCTAAAATTAAATATTATGAAAAAAATTGTTTTATTACTTTCGCTTTTTGCCCTGACAACGGGTATATCCTATGCTCAATACACTTGTTGGGTGGATATTAATCAAACTGTACAGGAGGGATACACCGTGTCCCTGGATGCTAATTATTATGTAGTTGATACCATAACAGGTGATTCTGTGACTACAAATGTGACGTACACATGGTCGTATGGTGGCATGACTTATCCTGGTAGCAATTTTACTTACACATTTTCCGGGCCTGGTACCTACCAAGTTTGTGTACTTGCAGAAGCTCCGGAATGTTCTGCCGATGCATGTCATACGGTTGTGATTGAAGAACCGGATACCACATTGACGGTATCACTGGATTACTATTTTGCTACCAGCAGTGAATGTTCAGCGGTGGTAACCCCCGAAATTTCTGGCGGAACTGCTCCTTATACTTACGATTGGAGCAATGGTGAAACCGGGGAAATTATTGATGGAATCTGTGCAGGTGAAGAAATTTGCCTGACGGTTACAGATGCAGCAAGTCAGGTTGCTGATGATTGTGTTTTCATTGAATGGAATGTCCCGGAAGATTCATGCGACATATACCTGAGTTATGATATTACACCAGCCACCAACTGGAATACACCTAATGGTGCCATTGACATATCAATATACGGAGGCACAGAACCTTATACTTTCATTTGGAGTACTTCAACAACAAATGAAGATTTGGTCGATGTGTATCCGGGCGAATACACTGTTAACATCAGCGATGATGCCGGTTGCAGTTTGACACATTCATTTTATGTGCCTGTAGAAAACGATGATTCCACCGGAATAGATCCTTACATTGTATTGGAGTATTATTTTGCTGACAGCCTTAATAATTGTTCTGCAGTTGTGACATCTGAAGTGATCGGAGGAACAGCACCCTATACATACTTATGGAGTAATGGTGAAACCGGGGAAATTATTGATGGCATTTGTGCAGGTGAAATGGTATGTTTAAGTGTTGAAGATGCTATGGGCGAAGTGGCTGATGCATGTATTACCATCAATGAAACAATGCCTGATGATTCATTAGGTGAAGACCCATGGGAATCTACCATTGATACGTGTATTATTACTGGTGTTATTGACTTGGCAGATATTTCTAATGTCTGGGTGAGCAATTCCAGCTTATATGCCCTTTGGGAAATCATCATGGGATCAGATACGGTTGATATAATCATCAATTACGGTGAAATTTCAGAAATTGAACCCGGTGTTTATGAATTTGTGTTGTATATCAATTGTGGCGATTACAAAAGCGTAACCACCTTGAGTACAGGGTTTTATATTAGTCAGTCTGTGCTGGGGGTTCCTGAACAGGAAACATTGGAAGTATCAGCTTATCCAAACCCGGTCAATGATGTGCTGACAATACAGACAGGACAAAGTGATTACGATGTCAACGTTCAATTAATGGATGTCAATGGACGGACATTGCAAAACAACATCATCAGGCGTGGCAATGATAAAACCACTATGCATACAGGAGATTTGCCTTCAGGCATGTATTTTGTCAACATTACCTGTCATGGAAAACAAACCGTGATGAAAGTAATAAAATAAATTGTTGATTTTTTTCTCTGTGTAAAAACCCCGTCAACAGCGGGGTTTTTTATTAAAATCAGGTGTTCTCAAACATAAACTATCTGATTCCATTTTCCTGTTTTGTGCAGATTACCTACATTAAATTTATTTTTGGGTGCCCCAATGCACAAAACAGGTGTAAAATCCCGCTGATGGCGGGGTTTTGTGTTAGAAACAGGTTATAATGTTTGTAACTACTCAGTGATAGAATAAAAAAAACTTAACTATTCAGACGCATACAATTGATACCGACTGTTACCGCCGAGACGCTGAGACGCAAAGAAAGAAACAAAATTGCCTGTTGCAGGCAAACGGCGGTCAGTGAAATGAACTAAAAAAGATAAATTGGCCGCATAGGCAGTTAACATCGGTTAACAGTTCTATTTACAAATTTTGTAACTGTTCACATTTTAAAATTAAATAACTGTTAATTGACCTAATTTCTAATTGCTCTAATTAATCTAAAAAATGACCAATAAAACTAAT
>JAYENB010000203.1:0-2306 GCA_034721855.1 Bacteroidota bacterium | reverse complement strand
AACGTTATGCCTTATGCTAAAAAACTACAACAATGAAACAACCACACGACAATTGGGGAACATATTACGACTTTGTTTACGAAAGAAATTTTGGAAGTTTATACAACAACTTGACAAAAGAAACCCTGAACGTAATCAATCAAATTTTACACAATGGGACAATTCTTGACTTTGGTGCAGGGACGGGTAGACTTTCGTTTCCTTTGGCAGAACAAGGTTACAATGTAATTGCAGTTGAGAAAAGTATCGGAATGGTAAATGAATTCAAAAGGAAATTAGACGAACAAAATCCTGCAATTGAAATTCATAACTATTCAATTTCAGACTATAAGAATGGAAAAGGAGACCTAGCTATCGCACTCTTCACTGTTTTGAGTTATTCCATTACCGAAGTTGAACTTTCTAAAAATATAGAGAATATTTGTAAGCATATTAACCAAAACGGATATTTCTTTTGTGATTTACCTAATAGAGTTTTTTTTAATGCAGGTCGCTTGATAGATATTGATACAAACAATTTTAGACGACTTGTTGAATTAACAGGCAACAAAGAAAATGACATTTATACATATAGGGAACAATGTAGTGGTATTTTCAACGGAAAAGAATTTAGCTACGAAGATGAATTTAAAATAAGATATTGGGAAATCAGCACCCTTGACAAACTATTAAGTGAAAATGGCTTCAATGACACCTCGCAATCGTTTCAGCAATTCAATTCAACAGGTTCAACATACAAACTATACAAAAGGCAATGAAACAATTTCAATTACAGCTATTCAAAGGCCACCCGATTATCAATGACGGTGATAATAGAATATTAATTGACACGGGAGCACCCTCAACCATACACGCTTCAGACAGTTTAAATTTCTGTACAGAAAGTTTCGGCAGTTCAACAAACTATATGGGTTTGACCGTTTCAAAAATTTCTGATATGCTTGAAACAGAAATAACAACTCTACTTGGAGCCGATATATTATCAGAATACAATATCCTTTTAGACTATCAAAATCAATTAATAGAATTTAGTAAACAGGAAATTGACATTGACGGAACTCAAGTGGACATTTCAAATTTTATGGGAATCCCGATAATAAAAATGACAGTTGATAACCAAGAACTAAAATTCTTTTTGGACACAGGGGCGAAACTTTCATATTTATCAGACAGCTTGACAAGTAACTATGAAAGCATTGGAACAGAAGAAGACTTTTATCCAGGAGTAGGTAAATTTCAAACTGAATGCTTTGAGATTCCGACAGTTTTCGGAGACAACGAATTCGTTGTAAAATATGGAAACTTACCGACACTATTACAAATGACATTGATGATGGGTGGAACAGACGGTATTATCGGATTTGACTTTTTTAATAATTTCAAGGTTGTTCTTGACCTTAAAAATAACAGACTTAAATATGTATAAAAACGGTCTGAAAATAAAGCACAAAGGCATAACACGCGGTATATTTTATTGCCGAGTTTGTGGTTTATTGAAACTTTTGTACTTTTATAAACCTCTGTACTAACTTGATAATGATTAGTTTTGAAATCGGCAACAAAAACATACCGCTGTCCGTTGTAGCACATATTAAAGAGCTTCCTCATAAAAAAACTTGCAAAACAGTAACATATAAGTTACCTTTGTTGTGTGAAAAAAGTTCGAAAGGTCATAGCGTATAAACATTACTTCGAGGATTTTTTGAAGGGTTTGCCTAAAAAGGCTCAGAATAAAATCTTCAAAATCATTGAAGCCATTGAGACTTTTGAACGGGTTCCTGCCAACTATTTAAAATATATCAAGGGAACTGAAGGTCTCTTTGAAGCAAGAGCAAAGCTAGGGAGTAATACCTGGCGCGTGTTTTGTTTCTTTGATGATGGAAAAATTGTAATCCTGCTTAATGGATTCATAAAGAAAACACAAAAGACCCCGAAAAAAGAAATCACTAAGGCCGAAGGTTTAATGAAAGCGTATTACAAAGAAAAAAGGAGGCAGTTATGAATACAAAAAGTTGGTCAGAAATTAAGGACGACGTATACGGCAAAAAAGGAACAGTACGACGTGATGAATTGGACCGTGATTTTGAGTCGTTTAAAATTGGTTTGCTCTTGAGAAAAGCCCGGGAAGAAAAAAAATTGACTCAAGAACAATTGGCCAGTTTAATCAACAAAAAGAGGACATATATTTCCAGGGTTGAAAATGATGGAAGTAATGTTACGCTAAAGACTCTATACGATATTGTAGAGAAAGGTTTAGGAGGGAAGCTCAATATTTCAATTGATATGTAAAAAAATACGTGCTACAA
>JAYENB010000202.1:0-11906 GCA_034721855.1 Bacteroidota bacterium | reverse complement strand
TTAATTCCGGAACAGCAACTGCAATCATTCTAATAATTAGTTTTATTGGTCATTTTTTAGATTAATTAGAGCAATTAGAAATTAGGTCAATTAACAGTTATTTAATTTTAAAATGTGAACAGTTACTAAAATTTAACGGACTATCGTGCCATCTTGCTTTCGTTCCATCGTACTTTCATGATAAGCGATTTAATTCATATTTTTTCTTTGTAATCGTACTATTTTTTTGGGTTGACTTAACTTTATCATTTTTCATCCGTCTTCGCTCTGCTACGCCGGACACGGTCCCGTCTTCGCTCTGCTACACCGGACACGGTCCCGTCTTCGCCGGACAAGTTTTGATATTCTATATCCGTCTTCACTGTCCATCTTTACTACCACTCCGCCGGATAAACTTACGCCGGACAGGTTTTGAAATTTATGAAACCCAACCTGCATATTGGCAGGACAGGCAGGATTGAACAAATATCGATATTTTGGGATGGATTCTTTGATAAACACCCTGGGAAACTGTAGTTTAATTGTTTTCAACAGGAAGTTTTTCACAAACAATGTTATTTTTCCAAAATTTCATTTCAGCTTCCGCAAATAAAAATTGTGTCCGCCAAAATTCAGACGCAGGAGTTTTTTGTCGCTGATGAGTTTTTCTATTAGTTGCATGCTGGCGTTATCCTTTTCCATCAGCTCTTCCACAGCATCTTCGCGCATGGGGTGTACTGCGGTAATGCTAAGTATATCAGATTCTGCATTGCCGCTGGCAGCAAAAGCATTGCCTTCGTAACCGATGAGAAATTCAACATGTTTTATTTTTTCTGAAAATAATGCCCATGCTGTTTGCAAGGCTTCCTCACCGGCAGGTTCAACACGCTTGTCTGCCGGGGGACGGGTGGGGATGGCAATGTACGAAACATCAGGCTTGATTTCTCCAAGAAAATCAGCAATTTTTTTCAGTTCCGCTTCACTGTCATTATACCCTTTGATGAGCATGCTTTCTGTCATCAGGTAGCCGTTATATTCAGATGCAAAATCACGGATGCCCTGCCTGACTGTTTTAAAATCCAGGTTTTTATGGGGACGGTCAACTTTTCGCCACATTGCTTCTGTGGCCGCATCCACTTTTACAGACACACGGTCAGCTTTCAACATGGCTTTCCGGACATCTTTATCCCACAACATACTGGCATTGCTAATGATGGCAACCGGGACACCCAGTTCTTTCAATCCCGTGATAAGGTCATTCAGCCGGGCATCCAGTGCAGGTTCTCCATCGGGTACCAGGGTAAGAAAATCGACTTTTTCTGATTGTTCCAGACGTGCTTTCACCTGACTGATCAATTCATCGGGATCGTAAAAAGTTTCCCGCTTGGTTTGCATGCGTATGGCATTGCCAAGCTGACAATACCGGCAGGCGTAAGTACAAACCTTTGGCGGGATGTGGTTAATTCCTATGCTTTGTCCCAATCTGCGGGAGGGAACCGGTCCAAATATTACCTGTGACATAATGTATAATGTATGATGTTAAATTTTAAATAATGTCGCTAAGAAAACCATTTTATTTGTAATTAATCAGTCCGAAGTCGGAAGTCCGGAGTCAGAAGACAGAAGTCCGAAGTGCGGAGTGCGGAGTCAGAAGTCCGAAGTGCGCCTTCTGAGTGATTGGTTACAAAATTTATCAGTTTGTGCTAAAGCTTTGCTGGCAAGCGACAGGCAGGAATGCCCCATTCAACCTAATCCAATTTACGCATTAACTTTTTCCAATGCTTCCCTGATGGTTATTACGCCCATTTGAGGGAATATTTTTATACCGGACTGTGACAACACACTGGATGCTTTGGGCCCAAAGGGACCACTGGTAACCACCACATCTGCTCCAGCCTGGATAACTACTTGTGCAGCTTGTACTCCTACACCGTGTCCATCATTTTTTGATTCATTATCAATAAACGTCAGGCTTTCATCATTGTCATCATATACGACAAATCCATCCGCTCTGCCAAAACGTTCATCCAGTTTGGCGTTCCAGTCTGCTTTATCAGAAGGAAATACAATTTTCATAATTCAGTTATTTTAAGGTTTCAATAATTATTTTCCATGCTTGCCGGAAAAGGTCAGTCAAATCATCCCGTCCATATTCAGGTACCGTAATGCCTTCGCTGATGGCTTTCGAAAACACAGGGTCATACGGCAATTCAATTGTATATCCCAGGTTATTATCGGCTGCAAATTTTTTGATATCGGCAGCCAAGCCGGGGTTTAAATTGGCCTTATTTAAAAGTATAACAGCAGGGATTTGCATTTTGTTTAACAGGTCGTTCATCCGTTTCATATCGTGCCAGCCTGATTGAGTCGGTTCTGTTACGATTACGGCCAGGGAAGCCCCTGTCAAAGAAGCTATTACCGGACAACCAATGCCCGGAGGTCCATCAGTCAGAATGATATCTTTCTTAAACTGTTCCGCTACTTCACGGCTCCTGTTCTTCACTTCGGTGACCAGTTTTCCGGAATTATCAGCTGCAATATCCAACCTGGCATGCACCAAAGGTGTGCCAAGCCGTGATGTGGCTTCAAAAAGCAAGCCTGCGCGTTGTGTTTCCATGTGTAAAGCATCCTGAGGACATACATGCGTACACAACCCGCAACCTTCACAATCAAGTTTATTGATTTCCAGTTTTGAATCACGGATGGAAATGGCATCAAAATGGCAATGTTCGATACAAATTCTGCACCTGGTACATTTGTCCTGATCCACAACAGCCAATTTTCCACTGTAAAAACTTTCCTCTACGGTATTGTCTGGAGCCATAAGCAAATGCATATCTGCTGCATCCACGTCAGCATCAGCCAGCACAATATCATTGGCTGCCAAGTATGCCAGGCCTGCTGTCACAGATGTTTTTCCACATCCGCCTTTCCCTGATATGACAACAATTTCTTTCATAATTGCATGTGCTTTTTCAGGTTATTACCCAGTTGCTGCCAGGCTGTCCCAATTTCATTGTTCCAAATATATACTAGCTCCCCACGGGAGTAGGCTTCTGCAACTTGCTGGCTTTGCGGTATTTTACCAACGATGTCAAGGCCTTCTTTTTTGCAATAACTTTCAATCAATTCATCTCTGCCGCTGCCTGCTTTATTTAACACTACCGCCATAGGTCTTTTTATTTTTTTTACCGTTTCAACGGCTATTTTAAGATCATGCAAACCAAAAGGGGTGGGTTCTGTCACCATCAGCACAAAATCAGCATTTTTTGTTACTTCCATCATCGGGCATGACGTCCCGGGAGGGGCATCCATAATGACAAAACTGTTGTCTATGGCAGCATTTTCAAGGTTTTCAATCGCTTTTGATATCAAAGGAACGGCACTGGGCTGACCTATATCAAGCCGGTTTTCGATCAAACTCAGGTTTTCATATTCCGGTTTAAAATACGCTGATTCTCCCATCTTGTGCTTTTTCATTGGCAAAGCATCCTCCGGACACAGGGTAGAACAAGCATGGCATGAATGGCACAAATCAGGAAAAATCATGACTTTTGTCTTAAGATACGCCAGTGCATTGAATTCACACACGTTGGCACATTTTTCGCAAAAAGTACATTTGTGCTTATCCCACTCCGGAACCAACCGATGTTCATCTTGCCGCAGCATACATGTCGGGTTGTTGAAAAACAAGGATGCATTGGGCTCCTCAACGTCCATATCAGACAACAATACCTGATTGACGTTTGCAGGGGGATTTTCTGCCATCAATGCAGCCAGATTTACTGCTATGCTGGTTTTTCCGGTTCCTCCTTTGCCGCTCGCTATGGCTAATTTATATCTCATAATAATTAGTATCCGTCCATAATGTCCGATTTCTGCCTTACGCTCGCATTGACAACCAGTCACTTACGCCAGTAAACTCCTGGTTGCCAATACTTCGCAAGCCTTGAACTCGAACATTATGAATTAGACACTTACTTTATTGACAGACTCTAATTAGTGATCACAGGCATTCTCACTAGTTTGCAATTTTCCGCTAAGGTATTCTTTAATGAGTTTTTCCGGCGATTTCGGGGGTACACCTACATGCACAGTAATATCAAAATCGTTAAATATGGCAACCGCCCGTTGTCCCATACCTCCTGATAGAATATCCGTAGCACCACGCTCTGCCAGCCATTTGGGTAAAAGACCAGGCTGATGTGGTGGCGCTTCCAATGTGTTTTTTGCCACAATTTTATCATCTTCAACGTCGTAAATCTCAAAATAAGCACAATGACCAAAATGTTGGCTTAATACACCTTCAATTACCGGAATAGCTATTTTCTTCATCACTAAATAGGTTTTCGTTAAATAAAAGCTCAAAACTAATCAATCAGAACATATGTTCAAAACGAATTAACAAATCATTATCAATTATTTGTTTTATGGGCAGCGGGGAAATTGGCGTATTTATCCTGCATGGTCTCTACCTCCCTGTCCGTCCCTGACTGCGTCAGGCAGGCGGGCAGCCTATATCAGGCCTGTGGGATGGCGGCTATTGTTAGTGTTTCGGGTTCTGTTCGCCCCATCGCCAACTTGCCTCATCGCCAACTCGCCCTATCGTGCTATCGTGTTTGGTATTATGCAAAAGGGCGTAGCCGTATATCCTGCCATGCGGTGCTGTTTTTGGTTTTTGTGCCGGCAGCAGAGTGATTGGAGTGAACTCCTGTCTGCCGGGATACAAAACCAACAGCACCACATGGCAGATAGCAGGCGAAGACCGACCCCGCTGGTTTTTTTCATTCACCCACCTGTCAGGTCTTCCATTATGTCAGGTATTACGGCATGCTAATGTTGTAACATCCCCATAATTGGTGACCTGACAGGTGTTTGGACAGGTGGGTGTTATACGAAAAACCAGCGGGGATTTGCCCACATAACAAATAGTATTTATTTATAAAGACAGACATTTACTCAAAAATTCAAAGAACCAAGGCGGCTTTTATTTAGCGGGGTCTTGGAAAAATGTAGTAACTTGTGATAAATTTTTACAAAAGCTTTTTCAATTTTCATGAATAGGCTGTAACTTTACATCGAAATAATATACACTATGGAAAATTTCATCGTTTCAGCTCGAAAATACCGTCCGGAATCCTTCGATTCAGTGGTAGGACAGGAAAACATAACCCGCACGCTCAAAAATGCCATTGGCCAGAACCACCTCGCCCAAGCCTATTTGTTTTGTGGTCCGCGGGGGGTTGGAAAAACCACCAATGCCCGGATTTTTGCCAAAACGATAAACTGTGACAAGCTTGATGAAAACCTGAATCCATGTAATGCATGCGAAAGTTGCAAGGCTTTCAACGAACAACGTTCAATGAACATTCACGAACTGGATGCAGCTTCGAACAATTCGGTTGATGATATCCGTAATTTGATTGACCAGGTGCGCATTCCACCACAAATCGGTCATTACAGTGTATATATCATTGATGAGGTTCACATGCTCAGCAGTTCGGCATTTAATGCTTTTTTAAAAACACTCGAAGAACCCCCGGCTCATGCCATATTTATTCTGGCAACCACCGAAAAACACAAAATTCTGCCAACCATTTTATCCCGTTGTCAGATCTATGATTTCAATCGCATCAATATACAGGACATTACCAACCGGCTGAAATTTGTTGCGGACAAGGAAAATGTTAACGCAGAAGATGAAGCTCTGCAAATCATTGCTCAAAAAGCCGATGGTGCCCTGAGAGATGCCCTTTCTATTTTTGACCAGTTGGTTTCATTTTCCGGCAACGAAATCACATACAAAAATACCATTGAAAACCTGAATGTGCTGGATTACGATTACTATTTCCGGCTCACCGATGCATTCCTGGCTTCCGACCACCTCGAAAGCCTCTTGATCTTCAATGAAATACTTGAAAATGGCTTTGACGGGAATTATTTTATTACAGGCCTGGCTTCACATTTCAGGGATTTGCTGGTAACACGTGATACAAAATCCACAAAACTATTGGAAGTTGGAGACAGGATTAAGGAAAAGTACTTAACCATGGCAGGCAAATGCAGTGAAGCATTTTTGATCAAAGCCCTCGAAATTGCCAGTGATTGTGATTTTAGGTACAAAACAAGTCAAAACAAGAGGTTGCATGTTGAACTTGCCCTGATTCGCATCAGCAACATCATGCGAAAAAAAACCAGCCAACAAAACCATACCCAAGCTCCTGCAAAACCAACCACTGAGCCAAAACAACCGGATCAACCAAAACCTTCCCCTGAGAATCATTCCATGGAAGCCAATGACAACAAAGCTGAATATCAAAAATCAGCTTCCGGGAAAGCACCTGTATCCAAACCGGAACAAGCAAAACCCACGGAGACAAAAACAGATAAACCTGCCCAACCAATACAACCCAATAATAAGACAACTACGGATACCGGGATTTCTATCAAAGCAGAACTGAATAAAAAGGAATCCACAGTGAGTACAAAACAAGCTGCTGAAGCGCAGGACAATACAAAGTATGTTGGAAATGATGATTTTGATCAGGGCAAACTGATAGAGGCCTGGTTGTCATTTGCAGAAAAACACAAGCAACAACCGCGTTTGTATCAAAATCTGAAAAAATACCAGCCGGTGTTGAAGGATAATTACACCATAGAAGTTGGGATGCCATCGGAAAGCATGAAAAACGTGCTTATCAGCATTAAATCTGAAATATTAAACGACCTGCAACAGCAACTTAACAACACCGGAATTGATTTGAAGGTTAAAACCACCAAAATCAAGCCGAGTGTTTCATCCATCCCTTATACCGCCGAAGAAAAATACAAAGCGATGGTAAAGAAAAATCCCGCCATTGAAAAACTACGTAATGATCTTGATATGAGTATAAGGTGATAATTTTATAACCAGAGATAAGTCCGGTCTAAAAAGTCAAAAAATGAAAAATGCCACAAAGTTACGAAGACACCAAGAGTCACAAGTATTTGTATTGCAGTATTTTAAGCTTGTGAGACTTTGTGTCTTAGTGGCAAGGCAATGACTTTTTAGACTGGGCTCAGAGATTTTTAATTAAAAATTCATTTCATGAATTCAGAATGCTTATTATGTCAGTTGAGATCCATTGGTAAACATCTGGATACCGTAGATATTGCAGAATCAGACCGCATTGAGATCATTCAATCTTTTACAGCATACATTTCCCATGCTGATCCCAAAATCACCAATCCGGAGATGGCTGCGGAACTCAACAGGTTGATAGCAGCACATCACCCTGAAAAAGAAATTTACAAGAAAATTAAACGTGAATTCAATGATTTGATGCTGGGATTGTATGACAAATACCACAAAAAAGTGCTTGCATCTGATGATCCTTTAAGAACTGCCATGAAGCTGGCTATTGCAGGCAATATCATTGATTTTGGTCCCAACCATGCTTTTGACGCTGAAGAAACCATTGAAAGCGTATTGAATGCTTCGCTACGGCATGATGATTCAACATCCATGTTCAGGGATATAAAAAACGCAGATAAGGTACTTTATCTCGCTGACAATGCCGGCGAGATTGTGATGGACAAATTGTTTATTTCAATGTTGAATCATAAAGGATTGAAAGTGGCTGTGCGCGGCGAACCCGTACTCAACGATGTAGTAAAAAAAGATGCGGTGTATGTTGGACTGGATAAAATTGCCCCGGTAATTGACAATGGAGCAGCCATTCCTTCAACGGTATTACACCAATGCAGCGACGAGTTTGTTGGCACCTATAACAAAGCAGATGTGGTGATCGCCAAAGGCCAGGGAAACCTGGAGGGATTACTGAATCAAAGGAATAAAAATTTGTACTTTTTGTTTACCGTCAAATGTCCGGCTATCGCAAGGCTTACAAAGGCAGAGGTTGGTGATTTTGTGGTGATGCACAGCTCACGATTGCCGGATTGCTCAAAAGTACCATGTTTGTAATATGGTTTGAGAATGTAAAACAAGGTATAAACACTATAATTTTACCCTGTTTTTTACCTGGCGCCAAAACGATAAAACCGGAAACAAGCATGCTTGCTAACTGTCTTAAAACCTTTTTTACCGATAATGATTCAATGTATGAGCCCGGTCTAAAAAGTCATTTTATCCCACAAAGCCGCTAAGACACAAAGAAATCACAAAGTTAAATTTATTGAATACCAGTACTTTGTGAAACTTGGTGTCTTTGGGGCTTGATTGGAAATTTTGTTATTTTTACTTTATAGACTGAACTCATGTACACAACCAGTCCCATATCGCTTTTGATCCATTGAACCAACTGGAAAAAAACAAACAAGCCCATCCCGGCTAAAAGCACACCACGGGTTAAAATAAATTTCCATTTGTTTTTCGGGGCTGTCATGCAATTTATTTAGTGTCTGTCCATAATGTAGGATTTCTTCGTTACGCTCGTATTTAAAACAGTCATTTATGAAAGTAAACTCCTTGGTTTTAAATACTTCGCAAGCCTCGAACTCGAACATTCTGAACGAGACACTGACTGTATTGACACACACTATTTAGAATGATCCGGCATTTGTTTAATATACACATCCTGTTGCGGGAAAGGAATAGTCACCCCGTTTTCCCTGAATTTTTTATCAATTTCAAAACGGAGATCACTTTTGATCGGTTCAATATAAAAAGGATAGTCTGACCAGAATTTAAGCACAAAATCCAGAGAGGAGTTGCCAAAATCATAAAACAAAACAAAAGGGGCAGGTTTTTCGGCAACATGGGGATGCTTTTTTGCGACATCCACCAGGATTTTTTCCACAAGCCTTACGTCACTGCCATAAGCGACCCCGACTTTTATTTCGAAGCGTGTTTTTTTTGTGTTATGGCTCCAGTTGATTACCCTTTCGGTGGTAAACATGGAGTTTGGAATGATCATAATTACATTGTCGCGGGTATTGATAAGGGAGGTTCTAAGGTTGATTTTAACAACACGCCCTATCACTTCACTTTCAATTTCCACCACATCATCAACTTTGATGGAATGGTCAAACAAAACGACGATGCCGGAAATTATGTCATTGAAAAAATGCTGTATCCCAAGTCCAACACCAACCAGTAATGCTGACAATGAAGCAATTACAATGGTAATGCGGAAGCCCAGGGTTTCAATAAAAATGGAAATGGCTATCACATAAGCCAGGTATTTGATGATCATGAAAACTGAGCGGCTACGGCCTTTCTCAATTTTATTTTTTTGTACAATGCTGTTGAAAAATGATTCAACCAATGCAATAATAAACCTGGTGCCTGCAATTATGATGTATAATATGAGCAGGTGGTAAACCATGATATCCATTTTCTTTGTAGAGAACAACTTGGCCCCTAAAACCACCTCAGTGGGAATATTTAGAATCTGAAGCAACACGTACAACAGCAAAAATGTAATGATGAAAAAATAGAATCGTTTGGCTGATCTGATGTGTTTTTTACCAAGCCTATCTATAAAATTGCTTTTGTTGAAAAGGCGTCGCCCAAGCACAAAAATCACTCCCCAGGCCAGAATGACAATAATGGTAAGCAATAGCTGTGCTACGGTAAGCTCGAAATCATTGACAGTAAATAACTCAAAATTGAAAAAGTTTTTCATTTTCTATTTGATTATCAGTTTTTGATTCAGATGGTATGCACCCTGATTAATTTTTAATAAATACAACTTTCATAGCACTTATATTTTGAACAAATTTAGGAAAAAATAATAAATTTCACATCACAGAGTTTGTATTCTGATAAACTTGTAATTTTACACAGAATGAAATATGGTGCTTTCATATTGTTTGGATTGCTTTTATTGAAACTCAATGCCGGTGCCCAACACATTCTTACTCCCGACTACATTGTGATATCCGGATATGTGAAAGATGTACAAACTGATTCTGTATTGCCCCTGGTCAATGTTTTTAATCCGCGTACGCACAAAGGAACCATTACAGACAACAGCGGTTTTTTCAGGTATTATGCATTCAGAGGGGACACCCTGATATTATCAAGCATGGGGTATGAAAAATCTTATATCCCGGTTTCTGACACAGCATATCATCCTATTACCGACACTTTTTACATGCATCAGGATGTGTTTAACATTCCCGAGGTCAACATCTATGGTTTATCCCGTTACGAACAACTACGGTATGATATAAAACACCTCGGGCAGGTTTCAAAACCGGTATTGAATGCCAGGAAAAACCTCCCGGAAATCAACCATGATGTGCTTTCTTTTTATTCCCGCAGGACAGACAATTTCGGCTTGGTAGCATCACCCATAACGGCTTTGTACAATGCCTTTTCGAAAGAAGGCAGGGAACAACGCAAACTACGGGAATTAAGGCAACGGGATGCATTGAAAAAAGCCATCGAACCGCATTTTAACAAGGATATAGTTATGAATATTACCGGATTACCGCCGGCAGAAGCAGAAGATTTTATGGATTTTTGCAATTTTTCACCGCATTATTTGCTCAATACTGCAGATTATGTTATTGTCAAGCAGATTTTACAGAAATTTAAAATTTACAAGTCAACGCATAAACCTGACAAATCAGATTGAATGCTAGAAAAACAAACATTAATTGCCATATTTACCTTTTTGAATGGGGGCAAAAATGCATACCTTTATAAATACAATCAGCGTTATCTGCGTTCTTAGTGGCAAGGCAATAGCTTTTTAGACTGGGCTCATTTATTATATGCTCCAAAATACAATTCAAATAATCGTTTTCTCAGCTCATCATACCGTTTGCTTATTCTTACCTGGTGATTTACAGAATCCTGTTTTGCTTTTATTTTCTGATTCATGTCATACAATGAGAGTTTATACACCCTCATCTGAACTGAATCCGTTTTGTATTTTTTCAAAACAGATTTCATAAAGCCAATGTTTTCTCTGTGTGCCTGTATGATCAGTTCAATTTCTTCATCACTCAGCGAATCATCCAGAACCGCTTCTTCCTGCAATTCCATCAGGGTTTTTTGGCGTTTATGCATTTTTTGTGCGTCATACTCCGGGCCATTGCAACCCACAAACAGGAAAATGCTAAATACACATATTAAAATAACATACCTCATTTTTGTTCGTTTAGGCAAAATTAAAAAATATCCATCACCTCCACAGCAAAAAAACACATCTGATACGTGGGCACATTCAATGTAAAAAAAAAAGCTGCCTGATAAACCAGACAGCTTTTTTTGTAGTGTTATTGAATTGATTATTTATTCAATATAATTTTGCGATTCAGTTGTTTTCCATCAGCCTGTATTCTGAGTGTATAAACACCGTTGGCTACATCTCCAAAATCAATGCTGCGATTAATTTCGCTCACATTTTTATATTCCTGGTGACTGATAACCTGACCTGTAGTACTAATGATTGATAAACTTACATCTTTGGATTGGTTAAAATACATTTCAACAATAACCTTCCCATCAGTTGGGTTAGGATATATTGTCAAATCAGCATTCAACATATCTTCAACACTAAGTCCAACGGTAACAGTAACAACCCAATCTTGTGCGGTTGTACCATCTTCAGCAATAACTGTATAAGTTACAGGATCAGTAAAATCATTAGGAGTAACACCGGATTCCTGAACAACACCACCTATTTCAGCAGTAGCACCATCTGATAGTGTGAATGTAGCAACAAGAGCAGTTACGTCAGTGTCTGTTGGTACGTTCAGACTTATGGTATGATTTACATCATCGATATCAGCAAGGGCAGTTTGTTCCGGGATTTCATAGGTAAGGATGTCAGTGCCTGTATTGGCAGCTTCAGCAGTTACGGTAACAGTCCAATCCTGTGTAGTTGTTCCATCCTGTGCAATAACAGTATAAGTTACCGGATCGATAAAATCATTTTCAGTAACACCGGATTCCTGAACAACACCACCTACTT
>JAYENB010000201.1:0-2321 GCA_034721855.1 Bacteroidota bacterium | reverse complement strand
CCTTCAGGGAGTGGGTTAAAGGCCAACAAAAAGCAGACAAAAACTTTTTTAAATTTGTGAATCTTTCAAAATAAATTACTACATTTGTGAACTGATAGTAAGGTTTATTATTACCAGTAGTCCACATTTTATGAAAGAACGCCTGATATATAAGCTTCTGCAAAGTGAACAGACCGTATTTTCACTAAATGAGATTGCATTAATTGGAGAAGCTAAGGAAACTGCAAATCTAAAGAGTAAAATCAATTATTATGTAAAGACCGGGTTGCTTTTAAATATACGTAAAGGATTTTATGCTAAACCAAAATATAATATTGAAGAGCTCGCCTGTAAATTATATACCCCTGCATACATTTCTTTAGATTATGTTTTGCAAAAAGAAGGCGTTGTATTTCAATATGATACTGAAATTACCACAGTTAGTTATTTAAGCAGAAGTATAACGGTAGAAAATTACAAGTTAAGGTATAGAAAAATTAAGCATTCGGTCTTATTAAATACTGCCGGCATCCAACGGCTTGATAATGGTATTAACATTGCTACTGCAGAAAGGGCTGTGCTTGATAGTTTATACCTTAATAAATCCGGCTATTTTGATAATATTGAAAAACTGGATGTTAATTTTATGAAAAAGAATCTTAAAACTTATCAGTCCAAAGCAATGGAAAATTTATTTAATCAAAGCTTTAAAAATGTTTGATATCAATAAACATAAATACTATTTGATTCGGATATTAAAGGATATTTATTCTGATAAGCTTTTAGCTTCTGCTCTTGGGTTTAAGGGAGGGTCTGCACACATGTTGTTTTATAACCTTCCGCGTTTTTCGGTAGATTTGGATTTTAATATGCTGTATAGATCGGAGTCAGATGCCGTCTTTAATAAAGTCCGTAATATTGTATTAAAATATGGGAAGATTAAAGATGAAGCTCAAAAACATTATGGATTGTTGCTGGTACTTAATTATGGCAGTGATCATGGGAATCTAAAAGTTGAAATATCAAATCGCAAATACAATGACAGATACCAAAATTTAAACTATCTCGGAATTTCGGTACAAGTGATGCATATAGAGGATATGTTTGCTCATAAACTCTGTGCATTAACCGACCGTCAAACAGTAACAGGCAGAGATGTTTACGACATATACCATTTTTTAAATGATAATGTTAGAATGAATCATGAAATCATCAGGAAGCGAACAAAAATGAAACCTGAAGCGTATATTGACTATTGTATAAAAACGATAAAATCCATTAAAAAAACCAGTATGTTGCATGGCCTTGGCGAACTTATAGACATTGAAACCAAGACATTTGTTAAAGAAAAGCTGCAGGAAGAAACCATCAGTTTAATTAACATATATAAAAACTTGTATTTATGAGTTTGTTTTCTAAAAGTTTAATTGCAGGCAACCGTAGGGGCTTCAGCCCAAGGGTTTACATAAAATAGTCATTCTCTGATCAACATTATGTGTTTTTGAACCCAAAAGTACTATCTTCGCTCAAAACTGCAGGTTTATGCATGTAGCAATCGTTTATGATGGTGTCATCCCTGTAAAAAAATATGGCGGAACAGCCCGGGATATCTGGTACCTTGGAAATGAGCTTAACAAACGGGGACATCAGGTTACTTACCTCGTTGCCCCCGGGTCATATTGCCCTTTTGCAGAAGTTGTTCATGTGGACAATACCGATATCATTAATGAAAAAATACCGGAATCAACAGACATCGTGAACTGTCACCAGGACATTAATCAAGAGCTTAATAAACCTGTTTTATTTTCCATTCACGGGAATACCAACAATCCCGAAAAAGAATTTCCCCTGAACTCTGTTTTTGTGTCGCGTAATCATGCCAGAAGGTTTGGTTCGGATGCGTTTGTGTATAATGGCATGGATTGGGATCAATACCCGAAACCGGATTTGTCACAAAAACGCTCAGGCTACCATTTTTTGGGCAAAGCTGCCTGGAAGGTAAAAAATTTGAAAGCAGCCATGGCCATTGCCCGGCGAAACAACAAAAAGCTTGAAGTGCTTGGTGGATATCGGTTTAATTTCAAAATGGGCATGCGTTTTACCCTCGACCCACGCATTCATTTTCATGGGATGGTAGGGGATGGACAAAAAGCCCGGGTGATGAACCAATCGGAAGCCTTGCTTTTTCCGGTTTTGTGGCATGAACCCATGGGCCTGGCGGTAATTGAAAGCCTCTATTACGGGTGTCCTGTGTTTGCCACCCCTTACGGTTCCTTGCCTGAACTTGTGGGACAGGATTATGGGTTTTTATCTGCTTCTTTAACTGAGCTGACAAAAGCCGC
>JAYENB010000200.1:0-2334 GCA_034721855.1 Bacteroidota bacterium | reverse complement strand
TCCGCCAACTTCTTTGCCTGATCCAGGCATATTTCCAAAAAGATATTTTCTATAAGATAATCCGGGCTTGTCCAACAAACGGTTCAGATTGTGGTTCGTTCCTCACACAATCTAACCTTATTCGTTAGCCAAAATTATTTTTAAAATAAGCGTAATTGCTTCGTATAATCAGATATTCTTCTTTCAGCTAATTTTACATATTCGGGATCAATATCATAGCCAATATAGTTTCGTTTGTCTTTAATAGCTGAAAGGCTGGCAGTACCACTACCGACAAAAGGATCTAAAACAACATCATCTTGGAATGTGTATAATTGAATTAGACGATGGGGCAGCTCTTCCGGAAAGGGCGCGGGGTGTCCAATTTGTTTTGCTGAAACGGCGGAGAATGTCCATACACTTTTTGTCCATTCCAAAAAATCTTCTTTTTTAATCGTATTTTCCTTGTCTTTTTTCTTTCTTGAAAATGTCTCTTTAGAAAAAACTAAAATATATTCGTGAATATCCCTTAGAACAGGATTTGAGGCTGAAAGCCAACTTCCCCAGGCAGTCGAAGGGCTTGCGCTTGAAGCCTTGTTCCAAATTATTTCACCACGCATGAGATAACCAATTTCCTGCATGCCTTCTATAATGTAACTATGGAGCGGTATGTAAGGTTTTCTACCTAGATTTGCAACATTGATACATGCACGTCCACCCGGGACCAAAACTCGATATGTTTCACGCCAAACAGTATTTAATAAATTCAAATATTCATTTAAACTTAAATCAGCATCGTATTCCTTGGACACATTGTATGGAGGAGAAGTAACCATTAAATGCACACTATTATCAGGCAGTTCATCCATTTTTTCACTGGATTTACAGAAAATTTTATTAAGATTCTTTTCAGGGATTTCGTTCTCAATATATTTTACTTTCTTCCCATTACGTAACCCATCATACAGTTTGCTTTTATAAAACTTGCTCGAATCGTGATTGATACGTCCAGGAGTTCCAAATGAACTTGTCTGAGTGCCCCTTTTTGCTTGGCTGGTCCGCATTTTAATCCTCCCTCCAATAATCAACCCATTTTTTGAAAGGGTCATAGTCTATCTTTGTTCGGTACCAGTGAATTTCAATAACATCAGTACATTTGTCTTTAATCAAAGTTGATAATGCTTTTTTGGCTATTTCCACACCACGAGGATTTGTGCCGGGTTTAGGGAGTTTAATGTATTCTTCTCTACCTACCCTATCAAAAAGTCTTTTCTGTGCCTCCATAGGTATGTAATAAAATCCTCCCATGTCATTCCAGTCAATTTGTATGAGTAACATATCACAGTGAGGATAATAATCTTCACGAAATTCTTTTGCTTTTTGAGCATCAACCGTCCATATTAGTTTAACTCCACCAAAACCCTTACCTGTGATTGTTTTAACGGAGATTGGTTGTCCAAATAACTGCATATCGACCTCTGGCTCGGTGATAGGAATTTCAGTCTCTACATTTGCTTTGCCAAATTTGCAGATAAGTAAAGCTACTATTATTCTTTCACGAAGAGAACCTACCTCCATTCCAATTTTTCCGGCTCTTGAGCTTTCCAATTCTGCAAGATGAAATAAACGTGGCAATCGTTTCTTAATTTTATCTGTGAGTTTGTTATCTTTAAATATTGCTTCTAAGTGACTTGGCATATCTCTACCCTACATTTGTAGTGGTTGGCTAACAGTGTTAATAGATGTAAAATTTTCCATGATATAGGACTGTATATCTGGAAAATATTTCCACTTATTTGAATATTAGGTTTAAGTTTCGAAAATATTTCGCTTGAATTTTTTAACTCTTTTATATTATTAACTTTTCGTTTTAAAAATATAATATAATGAGAATATGGAAAGCAAGATAAAATTTAAACCCAATCTAAAATATCGTTTAATGGATTAAGTTCGTGAAGTTTTGCGATATTACCATTATGCATACAGTACCGAGCAGTCTTACTGTTCCTGGATATTGCAGTATATAAAATTTTATGGCGGCAAAACACATGTTAAAACCACCGAAATTTATACTCATGTCATGAAAAAAGATATCGATTCCGTTAAGAGCCCTCTGGACACCTTGGCAAGCTTAACTGCCTGCGGCCTTCTGAGACGCCTCCAGCATAATCTCAGACAGGGTTGGATGGGCGTGGATGGTGGCGGCAATATCCATAACCGTCAGCCCATGCTGGACAGCCAGAGCCCCTTCGGCAATCAATTCCGTGGCATGGGGACCGATAATATGAACACCTAATACTATCTTGCTGTCAGCATCAGACACAATTTTGGCCTGGCCTGCAATGGCGCCAATGA
>JAYENB010000199.1:0-2346 GCA_034721855.1 Bacteroidota bacterium | reverse complement strand
GCCGCAAGCAATTCCCATGGGTTGATGGCGGTTGCCTTAAATGTCGGCATCAACTTTTTGAAGGCTTCCAAACCAGGGGACCAACTGGTAGCAGAGGCCAAGGAAGAACATATCGGAGGAAGGGTGGTATTGTATGACATAACTGTGCGCGATGAGCAAACCGGGGAATTAGTAGCCAAGAGTCAAGATTTGGCATATCGAAAGAATGAGCGCTTTGTATAAATAGTGCCTGAACGAAAACTATCCAAAGCTGTCATTTCGAGCAGAGCGAGAAATCTATTACTGCTTGAAAAATGGAGATTACAGATTTCTCCCGTCGGTCGAAATGACAAAAAGAAGAGTTTTCGTTCAGGCACTAAATAAAGAAGCGCTTATTGCACAGTATGTTGTTGGGTTTAGCGCAGGGTTGCGCCTTACGGCTTGAGAAAATGCACTTCGTGTTGTCACTCAACCCAACCTGCATTACTGACCGAATGCCTCTGCCATCATCAGAGTCATAAATTAGCTCCTAAAAATAATGTTCCGAGTGCCATTAACAATAGACCAGAAAATACTTCAATGCCATATTCAATAAAAACTGCGAGTTTACTGTTTTTTGAAATTGCGGTAAGTGAGGCGACTTTTCCTGATATGGCGATTAATACAACAATTGATACTGTAAGTGCCATCCCAATTGAAATGGTTATCCCTAATATTATACCAAGGGCAATTAGATCCATTGATAATGTAAACAGCATAACCATTACAACGCCGGCGCAAGGGACACTGCCAACAACAAGCGCTAACAGAACAGGATTAGTGTATTTCCCAGATTTAAAAGTTTCACACGTGTACTGTTTTTGATCATTTCTTTTTATCAGTTTGTAAATGCTGTGTATAAAAATTCCAAGGCCAAAACAGGCGATGATGCTGTAACTGATGACCTGGGTAATATTTGTGACAGTTTCAAGGTTTTTGATAATGTTTGTTTTTAGAATAAGGCGTATAACAAGTACGAAAACAATACCTGAAGCGCCGTGAAACAGAGCCATGCAATTACTGAACAGCATACCCCGTAGATATGAAGGCCGTTGCGATAATACGTAAGACAAGGCAATGGCCTTTCCATGCCCCGGGCCGGCAGCGTGGATTACTCCATATGCAAATGCGGTCATAATAAGCAGCAATAATGGTTTTATGCTGCCAGTCGATTCAGCCTGCCGGACGAGTGAAGACATTTTTGCTTTTAATTTATGCTGCCATATTATTATTTTTGCGAAAAATTTGTTGCTGATAACAGGCATGGGCGCGGCATGCTGATTTTCCGGCTTTGTTGTAAAAGGATTGTTGGCGCTTGCCAAAGGGACAATCAAAAAAGTTAACAATAGAAATAGAAAGATTACAGATTGTTTCATTGTTTTGTACGAAAATCCAAAAATAGCGCCCATGGATTGACCTGTCCATAGTATATTGATGTTGACTTGTCTTCTTTAATAGCCGTTTTTATTTTAAAGGATTCAGAATTATCTAATGATACCGGACCGTTATTTGCAAAGAAAATATCGCTGTAATATGATGGATCATATGAGGCAACACTAACATGTTTAAAGTTACTTGTGGCCGTAACATGACAAGGGATAAAAAAACTGTAAATTAATTTTTTATCATGCAACTCGGCTGAAAAACTTTGAATATACTTAACAAGAAAAGGCTTTCCGTTAATTTTCACAAAAGTAAAGTAATTGTAGTTGGATAGATTTGAAAAAGCTTCTTTTTTTATTAGCACCACTTCACTTTTTTCTAAAACATCGTTTTGGTTTTTATCATAATCTCCAGCTATCATGCTGGCAAACATATCATCAAATGTCCAGTGAATGTTGAAGCCTGCAAGCCCTTGATCATCAAAAACTATTTTTATCCTTTGAACAATAAAGACATGCGGGTGTGACAAAGCAACACCACAAAATATTGTCAGATAGATGATGGATATGGTGGATATAATATTTATTTTTTTTCGCACAATAATATTTCCACTTTTCTTTGCCGCAGAACGCAGAGGTAACCCGCACACACTTATGTAAAACCGCGACGTAAGCCCGGTCAGTGTTAACTGATTCTACCTGTCGATCATTTCACAGTCCTTCAATTAGCTTGTAATACTCCTTGAGAGTATGAATGGATTTCATCGTGGTTTGGAACAAGATCCAACTGAGAACAAGGATTCCTATTGTGAGTCCAATCTTCCATGCCCGCGTCGTTTGTGGACGCCACCAAATCAAGGGCAACGCCAGAGGCCCCACACAACAGACTGCGATGATAATAAAGGATTTTCGGAAATACCATTGAATCTTTTCCTCTGCAAAGCTT
>JAYENB010000198.1:0-12079 GCA_034721855.1 Bacteroidota bacterium | reverse complement strand
TTAATTCCGGAACAGCAATTGCAATCATTCTAATAATTAGTTTTATTGGTCATTTTTTAGATTAATTAGAGCAATTAGAAATTAGGTCAATTAACAGTTATTTAATTTTAAAATGTGAACAGTTACGATAATTATTATGGTTTATGCTGAATACTGGGATAATTGCATACGATAATTTTTTGGATTTTTGGATTTGCCGGGCGTATATATGCCTCAGAAACTAAAATTTATCGGGAAATAGCATCGAAACAGCAAAAAATGTATAAATTTGGCTTTGATTAAGTTATCATATATGAAAATCGAAAATACAGATCAATTGTTTCGTTGCTTTTCAGGTAAAAAAGTCCTGATCATCGGGGATGTCATGATAGATTCATACATGTGGGGCCATGTTGATCGCATAAGCCCTGAAGCTCCCATTCCTGTGGCAAGTATTAACAAGCGTGAGAATTGTTTGGGCGGGGCATCAAATGTGGCCAGCAACATTAAATCGCTTGGTGCAGTGCCGCTGACATGCTCTGTTATCGGCAACGATGCCAATGCATTGGAATTCATTCGTTTGCTTGAAAATGATGGCATGGACAGCAGCCACATATTAAAATCAGGGGGCCGCAAAACCAGCGTTAAAACCCGGATCATTAGCAGCGGACAACATCTGCTGCGTGTGGACGAAGAAAACACGGATGCCCTGAACAAAACGGAATTCACTTCTTTTACCCGCAAGATTGAAGAGGTAATCAACACGGAAAAACCCGCTGCCATCATCTTTGAAGATTATGACAAAGGGGTATTGTCACCGGAACTCATCAGTTTTGTTGTGGAATTGGCACATAAGCACCATATTCCAACCACTGCCGACCCCAAACAAAAGCATTTTCTTGCTTACCAGGGGGTGGATTTATTCAAACCGAATTATCATGAAATGAAAACAGGCCTGAAAACAGAATTTCCCAGGGACAATCTTTCGGCTATTCAGGGTTTGGGGACAAAACTGATTAAAGACATGGGTTTGAAATATGTGCTTTTAACCCTTGCCGAAGCCGGTTGTGTGATCATCAGCCGGGATGCTATGCACCAGGTTCCTGCTGAAATAAGGGACATCTCAGATATTTCGGGTGCCGGCGATACCGTTATAGCCACAGCCACTTTGTGCTTAACATGTGGGCTGGGCATGAAAGACATTGCTTATGTGTCTAATCTGGCAGGTGGCCTGGTATGTGAATATTCAGGCGTTGTGCCTGTAAACAAAACAGAGTTGATCAATGAATTGAAAGAGAAATTGCCGGCAGATCTTAGCAAATGATCATCTTATCGGTTATTCCCTTATTTTTTATCATCCAACAAAACCGCTTTCATCAATTTCAGGTCTTCGGGAAAACTGACCTTAAAATTCAGTGATGAATCTTCAACAAAACCGATGTTGGTGTCGGGCAGGTAATGTTTTACAATGCTGATGTCGTCAGAAAAATCGGGATTGCCATCCATTTGTTTCAGGTCGTAAGCCTGTATGATTGTTCTCATGCGGAAGGCTTGGGGGGTGTGTGCTTTCAGGAGTTTTGTCTTGTCTGCTGTGCCGGCAAATTTGTTGTTGTCATCCAAATAATAGACCGTATCTGTTACCTTATTGACGGCAACCACGGCGCTGTGTTTCAACAATTGTTGTGCTATGGTCTTAATGACATCCACATCCGGATTGGGACGGGCAGCATCCTGAAAAATCAAGGCAGTTTCCTGGTTTCTGTACCTGCTTCTGGCAAAATCAATGGCATGCCAGGTTGATAAATTACGGCTACTGCCTCCAGGGATAACATGGCAAGGTATGCTCAGATGAATTTCATCCACTGGAATATGATCACGGTAATCAGGATGGGAAACAATGATAAACTCATCAATAACACCGGCTTCAACAAATCTTTCCATGCTGTACTGAATGATGGGTTTGTCCCCGATCTTCATGAATTGCTTAGGCAGATGGGCTTTCAGGCGTTTACCTTGTCCGCCGGCCAGAATTACTGCAACGTATTTCATATCTCTACAAGGCGTTCTGTTGCATGCATCAAAAAAACCGGTACAGCAAACATGCTACTGTACCGGTTCAATGATTTACTCTTCAATTTCTTTTTTATATGCTGCAGCATCCATCAGATCATCAAGTTCAGCTTTATCGCTGATTTTGATTTTAATGATCCATGCATCCCCATAAGGGTCTTTGTTTACAAGTTCCGGATTATCTTCAAGTTTTTCATTGAATTCCAAAACTTCACCACTTACCGGCATGTTGATATCGGAAACGGTTTTAACGGCTTCGATGGTGCCAAAAGCCTCTTCTTTATCCAGCTCTTCACCTTCGGTTTCCACCTCAACAAACACCACATCGCCGAGTTGTTGTTGTGCATAATCTGTAATGCCTACGTAAGCTTCATCGCCATCAACTTTTATCCATTCATGGCTTTTTGTGTACTTGCAATCTTCTTGTATTTTCATAAACAAAGGATTTAAAAGTTAATATTTGATACAAATGTAAACATTCTGATTGAATATTAAAGTGCACTACGAATACTTATACAACATAAGGTAAATTTATCATGCCGCTAGAGTAAACCTCACACTTACCCCAAATTTGATGTTGGATGTAGGAAATGAAAGTGATACCTTTGGCCTGTTGATCACGTGATCATAAAACAATCTTAAATTAAACCTGTCGCTGAGCACATAATCTGCAGATGTTTTTATGGTGATGACGCCATTACCTGCAGTAACCTGATCCACCCCTTCTTCAAGTTTCCGGAGGATGGTGATGTTATTGCGAATTGAAAAATCAAGCCTGAGATTTAAATCTGACTTAAAGGTACGTTTACGCCCTCCCTTTGACCCAATCGTCACTTCTACATCTTTTATTCTATATCCGGCACCGAGGATGTATTCATCGGTTTTATTTTCTGTAAGCTGATTGTTGCTGAAACTCATGCTCAGATTACGTGTTTTCTTAAACTCAACTTTTGTAATCAATGAGTTTTTCCACTTCAGGTCAATGGCGATAAGTGGGGAAAATTGTTCTGTAATGCTGACCGAATTGATTTCAAACTGGGAATAGAAATTGCCATTTGCATCCCTGACATAATTAAATCCGTCTTCTTCCCGGGGATTCCAACGATCAGATAACCTGCTATTAAAGTTTCCAACGTTATACGTAGATCTGTATGTATGTGTGATGTTGGCTGTTCGGATGTAATCTTTGATAAAAGGCAATTTGGCTAAGCCATCGTATGTAAGTCGCCAATTAGGCAGTATGTTTTCGATGGATGGGAACCGTTCGAGGGATATGGTTTTTGGGTCATTGCCTGAATAAGCTGCTCTGAATGCAGGAATAAGCACATCCTGGGAGAGTTTGCCATACCCACTGGGATAACCATTTTCATCAAGATCAGCGGGGTCATAATCGGGCCGCTGTTTAGCAAGGCGCGTAGCGATGATTTTCCGGTAATCTGAAAAATTATCAAAACTCTCCGAATTATAGTTATCCGAATCACCAAATGATTCAAAAGCTGTTGTCATGGTAAAGGTTGTCATGGAAAAATTACCGCTGAGTTGTTGTGATTGCACATCAAATCTGCCTTCGCCGGTTAAGGGATCTGTAACTGTCCATGAATAGTATTCACTGATGTTCTCGGTATAGGTTCTGTTTAAATTGAGGTCAAGGCGCATCTGACGTACGGGTTCCAGAGAAGCTCTCACATCCCAGGTTTCATTTTCACTCATGGTATAAGGCTGGTTGAGCAAGCTATCTCTGGTAACCATATAATTTTCACATGCCATCCGGCCAAAATCCCTGTCCTGCCAGCCAAGTACAAAGGGGATTCCCGGGGCACGCCTTGTTGATTGTGTGCCAAAGGTTGATTCCGCCGGCGTATATTCGGTGATACCCATAATCTGAGGTTCAGGTAAATAACCGGGCAATTGAGTAGCGTTGGATCCTGAATATGAGATGGAAATATTTTTTGTACTCATAGCGAGTGCCAGGGTGTTATCAACAATTTTTTTCAAAATGCTTTCTTTTTCTTCACGCTGTCCGGTAACAACAATGTTGGCAGTATCAGCATCTTTGGCAGGGGTAAAATACACTATTTTATCATCAATTACTTCGGTTTCTCCGGGAATAACTGCCCCTTTTGGCGTTGTGGCCTTCACGGTTACTTCTTCCGTTTTCAATTTATGTACAATACGTTCACGCCTGTCTTTTTTCAATTTGGTCTCCTGCGTTTCAAAGGTGACGGTTTCGATTTTTGGTTTTTTCTTTCTTCGCCTTTTCCGCCCCTTGTATTTCTGATTCACATCTTTTAGATAATCTACCTTGTTGTATAAAGACATCAGGTTAAACTGTGTGCTCAGGGACATGGTATTGTTGTTCTGTATGGTATTTCCGAGTTGGACAGTATCTGCTGTTTGTGGCCCGGCCACCCAATCGTAAGTGCCATTGTACCGGGCATTTGCAGAAATCCAGCTTAACAGCCGTATTTTATTAATTGGCAATTGATACGTAACATTGAACTGATGATTGTATTGGGTGTTCCTGCCAAAATCACGAAGGTTATCCCAAATGGTATCCATTTTTTGTTCATAGTATGGGTCTCCTTCCCACAACCTGCCCTGTGGTTCGTCAATACGTGCATTGTTGGTGGCGGAGAAATCAAATTTCAAACTCCGTGAAAAGTTATATTTCATATCGTATTGCCGTATCCAGGCGAAATTTTTATTGACATTCAACGGAATTTGCATATACGGGTTACTAATGTTCCTGGTTTGTACTTCGCTGTATTGCCTGTCAAGGTTAGTGCGGAAACTCAACTGTGATGGCAGGTAATAAAAATTAAAATCCTTAATGATCCTGAAAGCCGGTTTGTTGAGAAAGTTCACCTTTTCAAAGGGTTTTACATTTTTGGGAGTTGCGTTGTAATTATATGCTATCCCTCCTGTAATTTGCTTATCGGTATTAAATTCGGTGTTGATGTTTCTTTTGAAGGTTTCATTGTAAGCGTAACTTACCGACCAGTTTGAAAGGTCATAAATCTTAGGCTGACCTTCCATTTTGTTCACTTTGACATTGGTGAAATTAAGGCTTTTACGTTGTGTATAGTCCTGGGCAATGTGCTTAAGCGAATCTTTTTCTTCCTGAGGCCTGTTTGGATCGTTGAGTGCCACTTTAAAGGGGATATCCGGGTCAAGGGGATTATATTCGGGATTAGCAACTGACTCGGAGTATCCGACATACATGGGTATTCTGACACCGGATTCCTTCGGGAAAAATTTACCCAGTTCAAAATTCGATGAAATGTTGTAACTGTTGATCTCTTCTTTTTGCCGTTCACTTACTTTTTGATTAATGCTTCCAAATCCGGGTTTGGATGTGCTTCCTGTAACCGTTACCGAGCCAAAATCAGCAAGCTTTGTTGTCATTCTTGTGCGTGCGGCCCATCCTCCTTTTTCATCAAAATCAGTGAGACGCAATTCATTGACCCATATTTCACCTGTTTTGTGTATTCCATCATCGGGTTCAGGATTGGTTTCTTTTTTGGGATTCCGGACACCAATCATGATCGTGCGCACGTTGCTCAAATTTGGATTTCCCATCACACTCACTCTGCGTTCTCCATCAGCCATGGAATACAGGCGTGTAAGCGTTACCCCTGAGCCGGCAGTACGCATTTCGTCATTGCGGTTTTGTTTGACAAGCTGCAGTAATTCAAAATCCAAATCCAGGTTGTTTTCTTCTGGCCATACTATCAGCCTGTCATCGGGATTGTCAGTTTCATAATAACCTTCAGGGGTTACTTTTAATGGAATCTGATATTCATAATAGTTATTTTGATAATCTGATCCCAGGCGCACAAACAAATGCAGATCATCATCATTCAGATTTTCATATCCTTCAACCGCTTCAGCATGGACAAACATTTTTAATCGCTTGTATTTTCTGACATCCATGTCGATGTTTTTATAAACAGCCCTGGCATCTCCGTCCACAAGATCAATTACCTTCAACAGCATTGCTTGTTCATTCAACTGTCTTAGCTGGGGGTTCATCGGGTCGATGACCCTGTCCACTTCGGGTGGAAGAATGTAATTAACAGGGGTCTTGCTGTTGTTTTCCTCAATGTTGACAGCACTGACTTCAAAAGGGGTCAATTCAATTTCGTCAGGGATGTATTCGCCGGGCTGAATGAAAGAATTGTCATATTTTCTCCATTCATTTCTTACAAGATCAAGGGTTCCAAAACGCATGGTTGTGGTTTTTGAAAAATTGGTCATCAACATGCGAATAAACCGTATGGATTTAAAATCCTCAATCTGTCCGATTTTTTTATCGTAATTTGATATTGGCACTTTAAATTGATACCATTCAACCTCACTTTGTTCGCCGTTGGCCATTTCAGCATTATAAGAAACTTTATCGGTGATGAAATTTTTACCTACTTCCAAATCTTCAGGCCGGATGCTTATCCTGTATTGAAAGTAGGCTTCGTTTTCACTCAGTGTATTATCCTGATTGATGTCTTCGGAGTTAGGTACTGATGTAGCTGATGTTGAATAATCCTCTCCCTGTTCTGACACGGGGCTGTTCCCTTCCGGACCGTTGTAGTATTTATACCTTGAAATGATATCCAGGTTAGCTTCATCGTAATCTGATCCTCTGAAATGGTGAAAATCATCATTGGAAGGATCTTCAAGCGCCAGTTGATACACCTCTGAATTGGTCCCAAACTGATCGGCAAGTGACTGGAGGTATTGATTATAAAAATCAGCCTCATCGTTGGTGGAAAGTCCATCCAGACCAACATCCTGTGCAGTACGAATTTCAGGATCGTTATCAAAACCGTTGACCATTGATTGCACCTGGGGAATAAGCCCCCACACGGTAGTATCAACAGGGTTTTCAACGCCGGGAGCAGGCAATCCGTTTTCAAATGATTTTCTTGAATCTTTCAACACATCTTCGGAAACGCTTCCCAGGTTGATAAGCAAATCACCTCCCGGATTGTTTTCATCCTCTACAAATGGGTCCATCATCCAGAATTCCACATATTCAATGTTGGATTCCTCAAAATCATTGGAAGTTAATTTTCTCATGATTCCTCCCCATCTGCTTTCCGGATTCATCAAAGTTCCATCAGCATTTACCCCACTGACGTCATAATTATATGGCCCTTTGGCAGTTGGATAATAAGTCAGGTTCAGCACTGCAAGGGTAGCAGGGATGGAACCGGTTTCACTCTCTTTGTTCGGAAATATTTCCTGCTCCACTACTTCCCTGACGTAATGGCTTGATCTTAATTCATCACTAACGGGGCTATTGTTCCGGTGAAAAAGAGGATCCACAACGTACCATGCCAGTTTTGCCCGGTTGTAACCATATTTAAGATTATTCATGCTATCAGCATAAGGAAACAAAACATCCTGATCTGATGGATTGCTAGCCAGTGACCAAGCTATAAAGGATTTAATATCAATGCTGGTTTCACTTCCTTCAAAATCATCAATGTAGGCGCTTCCGCCTTCTTCAAGGGCACTGGAATGTCCTGGTATCAGGTGAGCAAACTCGCCGGTAAGTGTAATGGTGGATGTTTCTTTGGTTTCCAGCAATGGTAAAAAGTCAAGAGCTTTTGTAATAAACGGAACTTCGCTGCGATATGCTCCATCCACGCCCCAAATGGTATTTGAAATGGGCTCATCGCCAATGCTGACTTTTTGCGTAAGGGGCCTTTCCGTCAGGTTAAGAATGGTAGCCCCGAGGTTAAAATCTTTGGAAATTTCATAATTCAGATGGGTTCCTACCAGGGTTTTTGTCTGTACACTGAACAGGGAATTGCTTTCCAGGGAAATGTTTATCGGGGTGCCGGACTCAAGAATACCTTCATTGATGATTTTTACACGTCCGAGGTTATAATCCACTGTGTAATCCTGATTTTCCGTAAGCTCCATGCCACCTGCAGTGACCTTCACAGAGCCTTCCGGAATGTTGATGGCATTCAGCCTGATTTCAGATCCCGAGCTGGATTTGTAATGCCCGCTCATATAATACTTGTTCTTTTCGGCAATTTGCCGTGCCGTACTCTGGGTGGAATCATACAATTCATGAAACACATATTCTTCGGCTTCATCATTCAAATCGGGATCACCCCCTGTAATTTGTTCCCTTAAATGGCTGCCAAACGGCTCCCTGACAGGGAAGATCACTCTTCCGTTATCCGGCCTTATGGTAACGTTTCTGATAAAGTCATATAAGCCGTCGGGATTGGGGTCAAGCTGACGATCTAAGGCATCAAGATTCATTACCCTCAACAAAATGGTGCTGTCAATTTCCCCAACAGGCAGGTAATTAAGTGAAGTCCCTGTTTTATCGTTGCGGTACATGATATCCAGGACGAAATCCTCAGAATTTACCTGGTATGCACCAATGGAATAAATGTTTTTCATCATCAGGTCCCAGGTTGTCAAATCCGGTGTCAGGGCGGTTCCTTTAACGAGTTTTAACAGCAGGGCATTCGGGGCACTTATACCGCTGTTGGCAAATTCACCAACACGATGAGTTTCCCCATTCACAGTGTATTCAAAAGCAACTGCCAACACCTGATCAGATTGCAAGCGTGAATTCAGGGAAATGTATCCAAGTTGCCTGTTGATTTTAAATTCTGAACTGTTGAGTTTACGTGCAGATTCTATTTTCTGATAATCCACACCTCCCTGCATTCCAAGGCCATTAAGAATAGAACTAACTTCATTGATATCCCTGATATCGGGGTTATCAGTAGCTATGCCGCCCAAATTATTGACTGAATCTTCAGGAAACACAGTTTGTAAATAGTCTGGTACAACATAATCGCTTTGAATGTTTTCGGGATTTGATTCTCCCAGGTCTGTAAATGCCACAATGTTACGGGCTTCTTCAAAATTGCCTGCCGTGTTGGTTACCCACACTTCTACTTTGGTAATATTAACTCCCGATTTAATTACAGGCAGGTCTTCAAGCGCTTTATCGTAATTTTCCTTAAAATAATGACTCAGGAAAAAGTGTTTGTTTTCTTCATATTCATCAGCATCAATCTCAAAATCCTGCATTTGCGCGCCACCTTCAACCGTAATGGTGGATGTTTCTCCTTTTTGCTGGGAAAAAATGCTTGTCATGGTTAATTTTCCGAATTTTAGTTCCGTTTTAAACCCAAACAAACTCTGACTTCCCTGTATCAATGAACCGGTTAAAGGCAGGGAGACGTTTCCGGCTTCAATTTTTTGTATGATCTCATCTTCATGGCCGGTATATTCCAGTTTGACAGAATTTTCAAAGTCGAAAGCGGCTTCGGTGTCGTATTGCACATTGACTTTCATTTTATCGCCAATTTGTCCGACCACATTCATTTGGATTTTTTCATCAAAATCAAAAGTAGTAGTCCGTTGCATTTTTACCGGCAGGTTGGGATTTTCCACTTTGGATATTTCCAGGCCGAAACTTAGTTCTGCAGCCCCCTGGGGTTTTATATCAATGGTATTGCTTCCGAATATCCTGTCAAAAGCTTCGCCCCCCACTTCAAGTTTGGGAATGAGTGTTGACCGTGTTTCAAAACTGGCATTTTTCACCCTTTGCTGCCAGTAATCCTGCATACCTCTTTCAAAATCGTATTGCCTGTATTCATCAAAAGACATGTGGTATGGTGTCCCCACTTCAGTACTGTCGCCCAGAGTTTTTTTGAAGATGTAGGAATTGGTTTTGGGATCGTATTCTACTTTTTCCTGGATATTGTCCGGGTCTTTTCCATACAATGGAGATTCAGGCGATTCTAAAAAAGGATTATTGTCATCAGGGCCAAAATCCCAGGGAAGGTCAACATCTTTGATTTCGATGGTATCTCTTGAAGCAGTAGTGTCATCAGAGATTGTAGTGTCAGCAACCTGACATACAGAATGCAGAGGCAAAATATATGAATTTGCATTTACATGTAAGAACATGGCTGCAGTCAGAACCGTAATCCCTGTCAGAAAAACATAGATGATATATTTTGCAATACCTCTCAAGCCCAATAATTTTGGTTGTTAAAGCCGTTTCAACGTTGTTTTCACCAGTGTTTCCACGTCAGCATCAGGATTCTGTGTCATCACTTTATTGAGGGCTTTATCAATTTGCTTTTTACTAAAACCCAACATAACTAATGCTTCAAACGCTTCATTTTGAATTGTATTGCTTTGGGGGATAATTTTGTTATCCGCATCCTGAGTTTTTTCAGTAATTTTATCTCTCAGGTCCACAATAATGCGCTGTGCTGTTTTCAAGCCTATGCCTTTAACGCTTTTTAACTGGCTAACGTTATCGGTTTGAATAGCAGCAACAACTTCATCCGGAGGCAAGGTTGAAAGCATGGTTCTGGCCGTATTTGCTCCCACTCCATTGACGGTGATTAACAACCGGAAAATATCCCGTTCTTTGTTGTCATAGAATCCAAACAATATTTCTGCATCTTCACGCACCACATGATGTAGAAAAATTTTTGTTTCCTGGCCCTCTTTCAGCTTGGAATAAGTATATACTGATATGTTCAGAAACCATCCAACTCCATTGGTTTCAATGACAACATAGCTTGGGTTCAGCTCTTTAATACTTCCTTTTAGATATTCATACATAACCAAAAATTACCATGAGCGACAAAAATAGCAATTCTGTTCAGAGTACCGTTTAAATATCGTGGTTTTATTCTGATACATAGTTGCGTTCTATTGTAAAATATATTATATTTGTCCCTAAAAAGAATTATGGGAAAAATAACAAAAGTAAATTGCAGCTTGGACAATCATCAATTAACAAAAAAGATCAAAAAAACAAAAGGATTTTGGCGTGTTCAAAAATGGCTAATAATCTATAACGCAAAAAATTATCCTCGTAAGGCTGGGGATATAGCTAAACATCTAAATGTTTCAAAATCATTGGTTCATAAAACAATCTATGAGTATAATAAAAAAGGAAAAGAATCAATAGAGAAAAAGGGGAAAGGAGGACGTTGGCACAGTTATATGTCCTTTAATGAGGAAGTAGAATTTATTAAGCCCTTTATTGATGCTGCAAAAAAAGGAGACATCTCTACAGTTCAGGAAATAAAACATGAATTTGAAAGGAAAATTAATAAAAGTGTTCATAAAACTACTATTTACAGATTATTAAAAAGACATAACTGGAGAAAGATAGTCCATAGACCAAAGCACCCAAAATCTGAAAAAAAAACAGCAGGAATTTAAGAAAAATTTCTCTAAACAGGTGAATGATATAGTTTTAAGTAATAATATAAACAAACGTGACTTACTTATTATGGTCCAAGATGAAGGTCGCTTTGGTCGGGTTAATGTTCCAAGAGCCAGTTGGGCACCAAAAGGTATAAGACCTCTTGTTAACAGACAAATAGTGCGTGAAGCTTTTTATGCATATACAGCAGTATGCCCTTCGTTAGGCAAGTCAATTTCATTAATACTACCATATGCAAATACAGAAATGATGAATATATTTTTAAAACAAGTATCTGATGAGTTTCCAACAAAGAAAATTATAATGCAAGTAGATGGAGCCGGATGGCATCGCTCACAAAAATTAAAAATCCCATCAAATATTTTTTTCATAAGACAACCCTCATACAGCCCTGAAATAAACTGTGTCGAACATATATGGGATGATATTAGAGAAAAAGAATTGCTAAACAAATGTTTTAAAAATATAAAAGACGCATTGGATGCTGTATGTAGTGGTTTGAATAGATTAAATGATAATCCTGATTATCTTAAATCATTAACTAATTTTCCACATCTTAATATTGCATGTTAGAACGCAACTTGGTATTACGTCGGTTTACAGCATAATTATGCTGCGATCTTTGAGTCAATGTGTGACCTGACAGGTGGTGTTCTCTCATCACACCCTTTCCCTTTCGTACATTCGTGCCATCGTTTTCATAATCTGCTTACTAGCCACATTTTGAATAACCACAATTTGTACAGATTACACAACCATCCTGATAGACAAGGGTATCCACCCTGTTGCATTCAGGGC
>JAYENB010000197.1:0-2356 GCA_034721855.1 Bacteroidota bacterium | reverse complement strand
TCATAGATTGCATCAAAGTAGATGACCGTTCAAAATTGGAAGTGCCGAATATCTTTACCCCAAACGGCGATGGCATGAATGATTTCTTCCAGGTCAAAGCGCAGACACTGCGTAGTTTCCATGGAAAAGTCGTGAACCGCTGGGGTCATACGATCTATGAATGGGATAACTATGAAGATGAGGAAGCCGGCTGGGATGGTAAACTTAAGGGAGGCAATTATGCAGCTACCGGTGTGTATTTTTACATCATCAAGGGTGAAGGTATTGATGGATATGTGTACGATCTTCAAGGCCCGTTTCATTTGATACGAAATAAATAAAAGTAACTAGTCAGGTACCTTTAATTGTTACCGCCTGTTACCGCAGAGACGCTGAGACGCAAAGAAAGAAACAAAACTGCCTGCAGGCAGGGAAATGTGAAAATGATAAATTACATCGCTTATCATGAAAGTACGATGGAACGAAAGCACGAATTCACGATGGGGCGAGTTGGCGATGGGGTGATGGCATGATAAGGAGAAATATTCAGAACTCAGGAAAAAATAAAGGTATATCCCTTGAAATCTCATGCAATCTTTAATTCGTGCTATCGTGACTTAGCGTCTCTCCGTCTTTGCGGTGGGGAGCTACTTTTGTTGATATTGATTAGTTAAACTAAAATTATTTTTGAAAAATTATTTTTTTACAGGCAACGAAATGAAAAAAAAGATTGTCTATGTTAATGAAAATTGTGTAATTTAGCAGATAAACAAATTATTTAATTGAAATTCTAAACGATAAATATTATGAAACTGAAAAAACTGTTATTAATTCCTGTGGCTTTGTTTATGGTATCCAGTGCTTTTTCACAGGATTACAATCAAAATTTGTTGGTAAAATATTCAGATGAAGAAATTCAGAATCTGAAAGCTGACAGCCCAAATGAGTTTGAATTGTTAAATTACTTTGTGGAAAATGGTTTTCACATCATTGATATGCCTGATAAACCCATTGACCATAAAGAATTAGTGAAAATTGATGGTGCAACCAAAGAAATAACCCCCTCTGATTTAGTGGGTTTTAATCCCTTAGAGTATGAAGGTTGTATTTACGGTAGTGAAAGGCAATATTTCAAAGCCGGAAATACCGGAAAATTGATCATTATTCCAAGAACTTCACAATTAAGAAATCAATTAGAAAACATAAAAAGAATTGAAAAACGATAAATTATGAAAAAATTAATTATTCTTTCTACATTAATCCTAACAAGCCTGTCCTTGTTAAAGGCACAGAGTTTTGATATGGTTACCAATGATGGACAAACCGTTTCATCCTGTAGCGCAAATTTCAGTGCAGGTTCATATACTGTCGGACAGACATACACATTGACAGTTTGCTCCGAGGACACGATGGATCATCATGTAACAATTTTTATATCATCAGGATATAATTTTCCTGCCGGCACATCATTGTGTGTGTATGACGGACAGGATGATTCAGCTCCAGAACTCGTATGCTGGGATGAAACCACCACCCCTGGTACGATCGCCACACAGGCACAGAACACCAACGAAAGCGGGTGTTTGCATTTTGTGTTTGACGCAGGTGCCCCCGGGGCATCCTGGTCAGGGAGTTTTTCATGCAATTTTGTGTGTCAGGCTCCCATACTGGTGGATATAGTATCTACTGATCCTCCAACGGTTGAAGAAGGTGGTGTTGACTATGTCAATGTATGCTGGGATGAAGACAACAACCAGTCTTTTCCTGTAACGCTTAATGCAGAAGGTTCATATCCCGATGGTACTGGTTATGACCTGGATGATGATCATGTCACGTTTACCTGGGAATTTGGAGACGGCACACAGGAATCTGGTGTAGGTTTAACTTCTGTTACTCATAATTTTCCTTCCAGAGAAGGTTATACTGTTATTCTTTCTATAGAAGACTCACAGGGGTGTACAAACACAAACTCAATGACACAACGAATCAGAGTATCAAGAGCTCCTATATGGAATGATGGAGGTACTTATGTTGATCCTGATGCCATTTGTATGGGCGAAGAAGTGGAAATGTGCGCTTCCTACTCTACTGAAACCTGGAATAGTGCTATAACACCAGCAATTGCTGATACCATATTCTGCCCGGATGGTGAAGGGATATGTTATGAAACAAGCATCATGCAAAATCAGTTTTTACCGGGACAAACGCTTGAAGACTATAATGATATTCTTGGGATTTGTTTAAACATGGAACATTCCTACCTCGGTGACCTGACAATGTATATTCAATGCCCCACTGGTCAGTCCATTCAACTTGAACACCAGGGTGGCGGTGGTACCTTTTTGGGAGAACCCATTGACCCGGGTAGTGGCCCCGG
>JAYENB010000196.1:0-2360 GCA_034721855.1 Bacteroidota bacterium | reverse complement strand
TAGTTCGCTGCACTTTATTAATGCGTCGCAGCGCATCTGCCTTCGGCACGATTCACGTCCCCAAACTCGAAAGAAAAAGTTATTTAATTTTTAATGTAATTTATAACTGTTCAGATCTGTCATTCTTTTATGTTAAAAGTCAAGAACTAAATTTAAAATATTTAGAATATGATAGTCACATTTTATTATGAACTCCTTAGCTAATAAAAGGCTTACGAATAAATTCCATTTGGAAACGAGCGGAAAAAGCAATACGTTCTTTTCCCGCTACGTTTGCCGTTTGTTTTGGGGGGAATGTTTTTTAAGTTATAAATTTATTCGTAAATGTTAGTTCATTGTCAATCAAAGACCCGGTTATAAAAGCACTCTTTTATTAGCAGACATGAAACTCGCTGCAAGATCTCTATTAGCAAATATCGCTGTAGGTCCGCAGTCTGAAAGAAGCAGACCCGTGTCACATATCTAAATTGAAAATATATGGCGTGGCTGCAGAATGACACCAGCGGTACACTACACCAGGTACGATTATTATAACTTCGAGCTTTGGTTTATTATTATATAAATATTTTTATTCTTTTGTTATTGAATAACTGCTGGAACGTATTCCTGATTATTTTTTAGCACAAACCGGATTCGATTCAATAATTTTCTGGTAACACGGATAATGGCTTTTGATGCTTTCATACGTTTGATTGCTTTATGATAGTATAGCATTAAAGCAGGATCTTTTCGTACCGCCACCCATGCGCTTTCAATTAGCATGGAACGTAAATATTTATTACAGCGTGATGTTAACTTTGTATGGGTGACATTATCTTCTTCACCTGAAGATCTTTCGCCAGCGATCAATCCAATAAACGCCGCAAATTTATCGGAACTTGCAAAACGATTAATATCGACAATTTCCGTTAATAAGGTCATGGCGGTGATAATCCCGACTCCAGGAATGGTTAACAGGTTGTCCACACGCTTTTGGTAAAGATCCGTTTTTGCGAGTTTTCTGATCTCGCGATTGACAGTTGCAATTTGGGTGCGATACCGTTTCAATTCATCGACTTCAATTTGCAACGCCATTTTACCTGCCGGCCTGTTCATTTCAATCTCTTCAAGCCAGTTAATGAATTGGCCTGACCAGCGACTGTTTCCAAAGTGTTCGGGGATGATGATGCCATAGTGACTTAACATAGCTTTAATTCTGTTTTTATAACGTGTCTGTTGTTTCACCAGGTTTCTTCGACTGCGAATAAGGGAACGATCTTCCAAGGCATCTCGATGTGGAACATAGATTGCTGTAAGCTCACCATTGCTTAAGGACCTGGCTAACTTTCGGCAATCAACACGATTATTCTTTTGCCGTTTCTCTTTGTCCGTCGTTGGCACATCAGCAGGATGAACGACCATACAATCGATGCCACAGGCTTTAAATTTTTCGTAAATCCAGAAACCGCAATAACCAGCTTCATAAACAATGTGGTAGCTGCCATCTGGAAAATGTTTGTCAAGATAAGTAACGAGTAGTAATGGCTCCGGATTTTGGGAAAACGTTTTATGTTCATGGTCGTTTACATAAATACTAACGGTCCAATTGTTTTTATGGACATCAATACCAATGTAAATATTGATGCCGGCAAAACTTAGTTTTTTTGCAGATTTTTTCATGATAGCCTCCAATTTATTTTATTGGTGTCTTATTTACTTCAATATAATAAAATTGTGAGGCTATCACCAATATTTTAAACATAAGGTCTGCTATATTTGTAGCAACTGAATAACTTTGCCAATGACTCGACTATGTTTATCCCGTTAGATAATAACTTTCACTATATCATGCAGCACATTTTAAAAATCTATCTAACGGGGATTACATATTCTACAAGATCCCCCCGGGATGACAGAACCGGCTGAATTATTTGATGACTAAATTCTTTGCAAACAAAGCAAATTTTTGCCAAAGGATAAAAGATCCCAACGGATTTTATTCAAAAGTTCTTTTATTCGTTGCAATCAAATCGTTAAGAAATTGTAACGATCTTGATCATACTGACACCTTATTTCTTGTCGGTTTGTGGCGGAGTATCGCTGTATAATTATGAATAATTTACAGATTCCGACTTTTATTGCAAGAACTAAAAAAGCCGGTCAAACGGATTCCCGCAAAACTTGTTCCCGTATATTTTTAGCGGGCAGCATGAGGGAATGACATATCGAAAAAGTCGTGATAATTTCTATTAAATTTAATACGTTGGTTTTTTCTATCTGTTGGAAATTAAATAAAGAACTCGTTGTTTTGAGGCGAAGCTTCGCTGTAGAGTTACGTTATTTCTCAAGTGCTTTTCATATTCAGTTGATTTTAAAGACCG
>JAYENB010000195.1:10792-12173 GCA_034721855.1 Bacteroidota bacterium | reverse complement strand
ACTGCTGTTTAATTACCCTGTCGGGTTTTCTTCATGGCTTTTCCTTCTATCAAGGATATGCTAACAATACCTATAAGGATAATCAGGATGGCTATGGATACTTCGACATTCATTTCCGGGATGTACCAATCGTAACCAATGATTTCTTCTTTGCCGTCAAATGTTTCGACAAAGGTATGTTTCCACGGCCACAGAATGCCTAAGGAACCAAATATAAACCCGGATAATAAACCTATTGTCTGATCGCGGAATTTTTTAAACACCCATGACAAGAGATGGGCAAAAAACAAAATACCAGCCCCCCCTCCTATTACTACCGGGATCAGTATTTCCCAGCGCAAATCATTAACAGCATCCAACAGAAGTTGATAGTTACCCATCAAAATTAATACGAATGATCCTGACAATCCAGGCAGTATCATGCTGCATGCTGCCACAATGCCACAAATGAACAAATACCATATTTCAGCGTTTTCGGTAGCTGGTGTGAGCACAGAAATGACCACGGCAACTGTTGTGCCTATAGCAAAACTCACAATGACCTGCCACGTCCATCGTCCTATTCGCCGGGCCACGTAATACACTGATGCTGCCACCAGCCCGAAAAAGAATGCCCATATGTAAACCGGATAATCTTCAAATAAATATTCAAACAAACGGGCAATGGAAACAATGGCGATAACAATGCCTGACAACACAAAAACCAGGAAAAAAAGGTCAACGTGATTGGCAAAATCTTTAATTTTTCCCTTAAAAAGCAGTTTTACAGCTTTTACATTGAATGACTTAATGGCGTCCATCAGGCGCTCAAAAATACCGGTAATTAAAGCAATGGTTCCTCCTGAAACACCCGGAATAACATTAGCTGCGCCCATCGCGATGCCTTTGAGCCCGTAATTCAGTGCGTGCTTTATTGATTGTTTCATCCGTTTGTAATTTAATTTTCTCGTAAAGTACATGGCCCCATAACCAATCGGGATAAATCGCAAATTAAACTTGCAATATTAGCATTTTTTTATGAAAAGGAAGGTTGTTGGGAAAGAAAAACAGGAACCAATGTCAACTTGTAATCATTCACAGCGAGAAATAATAAAAAACAGTTAATAACGGTTATAAATGAAAAAACAGGCTCCTTATGAAAAATTGTTATTCTCAAATATATGAAAAAAAATTCATTACATTTTGGGTCAAATTCTGAACATTCCAGCTATTTTTGTTTTAATAGAGGCAAAAATCCTATGTGAAATTCTATGTGGTTCAAATTAGGTAAGCAATCTGCCCTGACTACTGAACCACATAGAAAACATAGGACATAGAAGGCACATAGATTATAAATTTATCCGTCTTCGCTCTGCTACGCCGGACACGGTCCCGTCTTCGC
>JAYENB010000195.1:3320-10692 GCA_034721855.1 Bacteroidota bacterium | reverse complement strand
ATCCGTCTTCGCTCTGCTACGCCGGACACGGTCCCGTCTTCGCCAGACAGGTTTTGAAATTTAAAGCACCAAAAAAATATCAATAACTTTGATTAAAATATTTTTTAAAATAACAAAATATTTGAAACAACAATGTTTTTCAATAGAGCCACTGTTTTTAACTGTGAACGGTTACGCCAACTTTTAATGCTTGTTTTTTAACAATGAACGCAATTCCGTAAAATGGGCTGCTTTTGGGTAGAAAGAAAAGAAATCATTGGATTCATCGGCATTCAGCCTCAATGCTTCTGAAAAATAGGAAATGGCGTTCTTTTTGTCTTCCACTTCCAAGTGATACGCAGCAAGGCGGTACTTTATCCTGGCAATGTTCTCATTAAAACTTTCGCCTTCAGTTAAGAGTTCTATGGCATATTTTACGTTTCCTGTTGAAAAAGCAAGATCAGCGTAACTTACCCAAATTTCGGGGTTGTAAGGGTACAAATCCAGGGCTTTTTTAAAGGCTTTTTCCGCTTCGGTGGAGAAATTTATCTTTTGACAGGATATCGCCAATGAATACCAGTAATCCGGATTATACGCTGCGTATTTCAAGGCTGTTTTGATGTGTGCTATGCTTTCAAGGTATTTTCCTTCATCATATTTCAACAAACCAAGGCCATGATGGGCTTCAGAACACTTAGAGTTTTTATCTAAGGCTGAAAGGTAATATTGTCGTGCTGTTTTAATGTCTTTCAGCTTGTAATAGGCCTCCGCGGTTTCTGCAATAATATCAGCTTCCGGCTCAGCCAGTTTGCTGTATTTTTTAAAATACACTATGGCCTGTTTATAGGCTTGCAACTGCATGAGATTTTCAGCACTGCCAAGTACTGCTGGTAAATAATCGGGTTTTATAGTCAGGGAATATTCAAATGCCTCCCGGGCATGATGGTATTTTTCTTTGTTGTGATAATTTACAGCGAGGTTATACCATGCAGATTCTGAAAACGGATTGCGGTCAAGGTATTTTTTATAATACAATGTGCTGTTTTTGTAATTACCCGCTTTTTCATAACAATAAGCCAAATCATACAACAATTCAGGCTCTGTATCTCCTGTTAGTTTGTATGCTGCTTTAAAATAATTGATGGCAGACTTGTACTGGGCAGCCGTTTCGAGTGTTGTGGCTATGGTATAATACATGTCTTCCAATTCATCTCCTGCCATGTCAACTGCTTTTTCAAACATTTTTTTGCCTGCAGTGAATTTTTTATTCATGACATGTATCATGCCCTTGATCAGGTACACTTCTGCATTTGATTTTTCCAGGGCTTCAACTTCATCAAGAAGCGCAGAGGCTTTATCCAGATTGCCTGTGGAAAATAAATATTTGGCACGCCTGAATTTGATTCCTATAGCCCCGGGATGCAATTTATCAGCTAATTTCAACAACGCATAAACTTCTTCATTTTTATCCATATCCAGGTAATAATCCAACAATATCTCAAGTTCATTGACATCAAAATACGATGGATATCCATGCCGCAGATAGGATTCAAAATTTTCGATTAAATCCTCATACTCACTGTTTGACAAAAAATCAAAATTCCGTTCACTCATCTTAATTGTGTTGTAACCATTTTTCCTTACAAAGGTAATCATTTTATATGAACAAACGAAACTTTTCATCAACAGTCAATGGTGAATAAAATGTAAACGCTTGCCATGCCCTTGTGTGTTGCGATTTTTAACGATTATTTATCAATAATATTATATTTAACCTGAATTATTCATAAATTTTCAGAATAGATATATCATTAGCCCCGTACTTCAGGGCGGGGATAAGGATAAGAGCACTATGCCCTCTGCGAAATTTTGAAAATTTCGCAGAGGTGGGTGTTGCTTTAAACTATACTATCCCCCGCTTTAAAAGGCGGGGCTAATGATAATAAAATATAATTTAATTTAATTTAATTTATGAATAATTCAGGTTAACGCAGCATAAGTTATAAAATAATTCAATTTTTCCGTTTTTCTCCATGGATTTTCTAATTTTGAATGGCATAAAAACATATATTTTGGCAATTAGTAACACACAATATCCGTTCGAAACGCTTAAGAATAGCATCAAAGGAGAATGCGCTGATGATATTACGTACAGGCGCTTATATGCTACAGATGCTTCGGCTTACCGTGAAATGCCGGTGGCTGTGGTGTGGCCGAAAGACAAACAGGATATTCATGCTGTCATTGACTTTTGCAGGAAACATAAACTGCCTGTTATACCCCGTGGTGCCGGGACTTCATTGGCTGGTCAGGTAGTGGGAAACGGGCTTGTTGTGGACATATCACGCCACATGAAAAGCATCATTGAATACCGCCCTGAAGAAAAATGGATTAAGGTAGAACCGGGTGTTGTCCGTGATGAATTGAATGCTTTTACTGCTGCTGACGACCTGTTTTTTGGTCCTGAAACATCAACATCTAACCGTGCCAACATCGCCGGAATGGTGGGGAACAATTCATGCGGAGCCCGTTCACTCATATATGGTTCCACACGTGACCATTGCCTGGAAATCGATGCTATTCTGAGCGATGGCAGTGAAGTGACATTTAAGCCGTTGACACCGGATGAATTCAACTCAAAATGCAACCAGCAAAACAAGGAAGGTGAAATATACCGTCAGCTAAAAACGGCCTTATCGGATAAACTGGTACAACAGAAAATGCAGGCCCAATTACCGGATCCGGCCATCAAACGCCGCAATACAGGATATGCCATAGATGTTCTATTCAATACATCGGTATTTGGCAAATCGGATAAACCGTTAAACCTGTCATCGCTTATCTGTGGTTCTGAAGGGACGCTTGCGTTCATTACAGCGGTTAAACTTAATCTTGAACCCCTGCCACCAGCACAAAATGCCCTGGTGTGTGTGCATACCCATAGTTTGGATGAAGCTTTCAGGGCAAATCTCATTGCATTGAAATACAAGCCATCCAGTATTGAACTCATGGATGATCAAATACTTGAACTGAGTAAGCACAACCGGGAACAGGAAAAAAACCGCTTTTTCGTGAAAGGCAATCCCAAAGCCATATTAATCGTAGAGTTTGCACGGGATACCATGGAAGAAATTGAAACCCTGGCTGAAAACATGAAAAAAGACATGGGTCAACAAGGCCTGGGATATAGTTTCCCTGTGATTAAGGGGGATGATACCAAACGGGTATGGGATTTGCGCAAAGCCGGCTTGGGAATTCTGTACAACATGCCCGGAGACACAAAACCGGTTCCTGTTATTGAAGATACGGCTGTCAAACCCGAAGTATTACCTGATTATATGGCCGATTTCAGCAAGCTGATAGACAAGCATCAGCTTAAATGCATTTATTATGCCCACATTGACACAGGGGAATTGCATCTCCGTCCGCTGTTGAACCTGAAAGACCCTGCTGATGTGGAAATGTATCATACCATAGCTCTGGAAACCGCTAAGCTGGTAAAAAAACACAAGGGCTCACTCAGTGGAGAGCATGGCGATGGACGCCTCAGGGGGGAATTTATCCCAATGATGGTGGGAGATACACTTTACAATGTTTTTAAAGAACTTAAATCGGTATGGGACCCGGATGCCTTGTTTAATCCACACAAAATTACCGACACCCCTCCCATGAATGAGCAGTTACGGTTTAAACCAGGTAGTCCCACCAGGAAAATTGATACGGTATTTGATTTTTCAGGTGACGGAGGTATATTGCGTTCAGCCGAAAAATGCAGTGGCAGTGGTGATTGCAGAAAAACCCAGAGTATGGGCGGAACAATGTGTCCTTCATTTATGGCCACAGGCGATGAAAAAAACAGCACACGCGCTCGTGCTAACAGCCTGCGTGAAATATTGACAAACAACACGGGTGATAACCCCTTTGATTCAAAGGAATTATTTGACGTGTTAGACAATTGCCTGATGTGCAAGGCATGTAAATCCGAATGTCCTTCCAGTGTGGATGTGGCTAAGATGAAAATGGAATTTCTGCAGCATTATTACGATGCCCACGGTATTCCGTTACGCACACGCTTGATTGCCTATTTACCCGTGTTTCACAAATTCGGAGCAGTAGTGCCAGGCATATTCAACTTTTTCGTCAAAAACAAATTTACAAGCGCCTGGATTAAGCGTATCATACGTTTTGCCCCACAACGACAAATTCCCCAGTTATCAGGACAGCGTTTCAGCAAGCTGATCAAAACCTATATTCATAATATGCAGCCTGACGAAAAAAGGGGCAAAATATTTCTGCTGAAAGATGAATTCACCAATTACTTAGATACCAACACCGGCATTGCAGCCATCCGGTTTTTTACGCAGCTTGGTTATGAAGTGGTCATTCCTAAAACCAAAGAATCAGCACGTACATGGTTGAGTAAAGGGTTGATACGTACCGCAAAAAAAATCATCAACACTAATATTCGCAGCCTGAAAGACATTGTATCAGAAGAAACTCCCCTTGTTGGTATTGAGCCATCGGCTATTTTAGGCTTTCGTGATGAATACCCTGACCTGGCTGATAATGATTTGAAAACCGCTGCCAAACACCTGTCTCAACATGCATATATGTTTGAAGAATTTGTGGCCCGGGAGATTGATGCTGGCAGAATCACAAAAGATGATTTTACTACAGAGCCATTGCACATCAAATTTCATGGACATTGTCAACAAAAGGCAATTGCCGGAACGGAAGCCACAAAAAAAACACTGGGATGCCCTGAAAACTATGAGGTGGAAGAAATCCCAAGCGGATGTTGCGGGATGGCGGGTAGCTTTGGTTACGAAAAAGAGCATTACGATTTGTCCATGAAAATTGGTGAGATGGTGCTGTTTCCCGAAATCAGGAAAGCGACGCCGGAGACGGTTATTGTTGCCAGTGGAACTTCCTGCCGCTGCCATATCAAAGACGGGACCAATACCAATGTCCTCCACCCTGCCGAAGTTATGTTAAAAGCATTGAAAAAGCCTTAATTAATAAAACTTTCACACCAAAAATTTTGTTATTAATGTGAAGATTGTCATTTTTGTTATGATGTATAAAGTATTCATTTTGAATTAACAGAGGAGTCTGAATTTATGAACACATTAATTATTTACGCAAATTACAAAGAACCCAGTTTCAATGCTACCGTAAGGGATATTTTGGGAGAAGTCTTTTACAACAATGACCACGAGGTCATTATCCGTGACCTGTATAACATCAAATTTAATCCTGTGTTAAGCAAGAAAGACCTGGAAAGCATTGAACAAGAAAGATATCCCGCTGCGATAACTGAAGAACAAAAATACATAAAAAGAGCCGATGTGATTGCTTTTGTGTATCCCATCTGGTGGTCAGGGATGCCTGCCATGTTGAAAGGATACATAGAACGGGTTTTTCTTGAAGGATTTGCATTTTGCACTGCAGATGGCAAAGCCTCTCCCCTCCTGACCGATAAAAAAGTCATGCTGTTCAATACAACTGGATCAACGGAGTTTTTCCAAACAGAGCAACAACGGGAAGCCTTTACTGAAATCACTGAAAAATGCATCTTTGAATTTTGTGGTATGGAAATCCTCAATCATACGTATTTCCATGCTGTTGCTGATGTTGACGATAAAACAAGAAAACAATACCTGGACGAAGTGAGGAAGATTGCAGAAAAAATTTAAAGCTATTTTTTTTAAATACTAAAAAATGCTTGTATCTTTACTGCTGTATGGAACACATGCAACGTATATGGAATGTCATTAAACCGGTTGTGAGGAACAAATACATCCTTGCTATACTGGCTTTTTTGTTGTGGATTGGCATCTTTGACACCTACAACATCATTGACAGGGTAAAAGATGTCAACAGGCTCAAAGCCTTGCAGGAAGAACGGGATTTTTTCCGTGAAGAAATACAAACCTACCGTACTCAACTTGAGCAACTCAATTCCAGCCCCGAGATGCTAGAAAAATTTGCCAGGGAACAGCATCTCATGAAAGCCCCTTATGAAGATGTGTTTATCATTGTTGATGAAGATTGACACAGATCATTCAATTTAAAACCTATCATCTTCCCCTTTATGTGCTTACTTCAGCTCAATAAACTGCTTGTAATGCTGATACCGCTTAAATATCTGATCCACATAGAGGTAGGGGCCAATCCACGGACATAACCGTATTTAACAACCGTATGATTATAATATTTAGGATAGGATAGCTTCAGGAGTTCATATTCAAATCCCATCGGTTGTCCGCGGTACAAAAAATAACTGGTGTTACTGTAGGTTGTCAGGGCTGTTAATTTACCGTCTTTTTTGATGGTTGCCAGGTCCCGCGGTTTTCGGGTTTGTTTGTGTGAGGTTGATGTTTCTTTTGTCTGTTCAGATTGATTGTTACAACCTGTAAACAAAGAGCTGAAAAACAGGGACATGCAGCCAATTATCAAAACGTTGATGTGGTGTTTTTTCATGGTAAAATCGTTTATTGAAAAATAAATCATCATTTTGGGAATTCAGTGGCATGGCTGCACAAAACAAGGATTTTAACATCAGGTGCTTTCCGAATCCGGCGACAGACCATATTACCATTCACACCTCACATAATGCAAAATGCAGCCTGATGAATGCTCTTGGCAAACAGGTGAAAGAACAAACGCTTACCAAAGGCGAAAATACGGTCAACTTAAATCAACTCCCCGCCGGCATTTATTACATCCGGGTATGGGAACATCCCGGTGACATAAAAACGCATAAATTGCTGGTAAGGTGATGGTTTAATTTATAGTATAGCGTTTCTTAATTAAAGAACGAACTACTAGTATTCAATCAGACCGAAGACGGAAGTCGGAAGTCGGGAGGTTTCCCACGGCTTGTTTGGTTCAATGATATTTTGGTGGAAAACATCAAAACATGGCAAATTTTTCGGTTTGCAAAACACGGCTTATTTATTCTGATTCAGAGGGTTGTGCGGAACTTCCAAGTTGTCCCGCAGAGAGTCGCAAAGAGAATGATTTTTATGATATTAATTTTTCTGTTTTATTACACAAAGGACACAACACAAAACAAGACCAGTGAACAGATATCAGTTAGTCATTTTAACGTGTATCTTACGCCCACTTTTATGAATCCATCGCATCCTCTGACCCCTTCAACGTATTCTGTTCCTCCTGGTGTTGACGCTTCAAAACTATATAAAGGGACAATGTCTATGTTATTCTGATAAACAAACAACATTCCCCATTTGGATGATAGCTGATAACCAAACCCCATATTGAATTGCACACCTAATTGGATTCTGTTCAGGGAATAAAACAGGCTTTGCATTTGTTCCCCAAAAACACAGCTTAAATTAAATCCGCCACCAACGATAACTTGAAACTT
>JAYENB010000195.1:0-3220 GCA_034721855.1 Bacteroidota bacterium | reverse complement strand
GATAACCAAACCCCATATTGAATTGCACACCTAATTGGATTCTGTTCAGGGAATAAAACAGGCTTTGCATTTGTTCCCCAAAAACACAGCTTAAATTAAATCCGCCACCAACGATAACTTGAAACTTATTTCCAATAAAAAAATCCAGGCCGGCAGGAATTCTGAAAAAATGAAACGATGATTCAATATCTCCACGGTAATCATAAATAAAACCGCTTTTTATGCTAAAAGGGGCTTTTACAGGGGTGTAATAACCATTGAAGCCAATTCTTAAATAATCTTTATATCTAGTTTCCCAGGGAGAAATGGGAAAATAATACCCGATGGTTGATGTCCCATAACCAACATTAACTCCCACATGTTTTTCCTGTGCTGAAAGCAAGGTAAAAGCCGAAAGCAATATTATAAAGAAAAGAATGATTTTATGTGGTATATTTTTCATGACATTCATTTTTAACGGATTAACAGTTGACAGTGTTCACGGCACATCAAAATTCATCACCGCTAATGTAATGATATTCAAAGTAATTTGCAAATATGGCCATTGCCATGACAGTCGGAAACCAGGAACACTGTCCGTAGAAATGTAGGAACAGGCGGTGAATTATGGGGTTGTTATTTTATTATTAAGTCATCTGGATTTTGCCTACAGTCCCAAACTGTATGGATGATTATCATGTTAGTTGTGATTTCATAAAACAAAATATATTTATCCACAATTAATCCACGGACAGATTTTAAATCCGTTTGAGTACCCATTTCAGGTTGTTTTATCAGAAGAGAAGTTTCATACTTGATCTTTTTATATAATTTATCAGAATAAATAATGCTTTTATTTCTCTTTGCGTAGTAATCAAGTATCTCAAAAAGTTTTATTTTAGCCCTGTGAGACCAAACTATTTTACGCTTAGCCATTTATCAAATTCATTATCAAGTTCTGCTTGTTCAATTATAAACCCTTTCTCAACATCCTTTTTTGATGCATTTATTGCTTCTCTTTGTTCTTGTGTCAAAATAATAGCTTTCGATGCTTTTTTAGTGTCAAGAATAGTTTTAATTGCTTTCAGGAAAGAAACATCATCTATCTCTGCTATTCGTTGTATCAATAATTTCTTTAATTCAATTGCACTCATCGTATTTATTATTTTATTAAGTAAAGGTACAATATTTTCAGACAATATGCTTAAAATAATGATATATCTTTAAAAAGTATTCCAAACATTCCGGTATCCCTCCTGCCCGCCTTACTGGTTTCCATTATTATCTTCAGACAATGAGCAACATGCCATACCTGTAATATAATGATGTTCAGGGTAAATACCAAAAATTCGCTTATGTATATGCAGTGTGAGGTTTTTCTTGCAAGACTTTACTGGCGCTGGATTATCTGCTTTTATTTTTTCCCACAGCATTTTTTATATTTTTTTCCACTTCCGCATGGACAAGGATCATTTCTGCCTACTTTCTTTTCTATTCTGATTGGTTCAGATGTCCTGGTATCGTTGTCTGATTCTTCAATTTCATTTAAAGGGGGATTCAATAAGTCGTTGTCAGATTCCTCAATATCATTTAAAGGGAGATTAAATAAATCATCCAACAGACTTGTATCATCATTATTTGTGTCATTTTTTCCACCTTCAATAATAAATTTTGATAGTTCCCCTATTTTAGCCAGCTCCTCAGCTATGTGACTTCGAAGCCTGGTAAATGGTTTGTGTTTAAAATTAATGCTCTTTTGAAATATGTTGTTTTCTTCTACAAACTCTGTTTCTGAAATGCAATCCGGTTTATCCCAGTGATGAACAAAATTTGAATTCCATAAATCAGGAGTGTATTGCCCTATTACTTTTCCTTTTAATTTCTGTGAAATTTCAATAAAATCATTGAATTGCTGTTCAGATATAAGATGGTACTTATTAAAAAAATCGTAAATATATACACTCCCCCAAAGTATGGCAATCATTTCAGATGTGTTGTCAAAGATAAAATTACCAGCAACCCCAGACAAATATTTTTCAAATGACGATGCTTTTATGTTGAAATATTGATTTGTATTGTTGATTTTTTTATTGTTTTCTCTACAATATTTCAACATATCATCCCATATTTTTCCGCTCAGATAAAATGCAAATCCTTTTTCATGCATGTATCGCTGGAAATATCCTTGAATAACAACGATAGCTTTTTTCTTGTCTTTTTTAAATAAATCTTTTACCTCATCCGCATTAAGCAATGGTTTTGATATGCCACTTTCAAGAGATGAAAGAGAATTGTCATCCATTTCAAAGTTGTAATCGATCAATTTTGATGAAAATGAAGCCCGGTTAAATATATTGTCATTTTTTTCATAAATTTCCTGCAAGAGCATGTAATATTTACAAATCGCTAAATTATACTCAGCACTTCCAATTAAGTTATCTGATTCATTTACAACACTAAAGTTTTCTGAAATAGCTTGTTCAACTAAATCAGAATACTGATAAAACATTAACTTTTTGAAAGATCGTAAATAAACATCATAGTCTTGCAGAGGATTCTCCAGAAAATTTAAAAATGACTTTTTGACTTTCAAGCTATCTGAATAGAAACAAAAATAGTCAACAAGAAAATCATCAAAGTATTCAAAATTCTCTTTATAAAGTGATGGTTGATGCTTCTGTAATAGTGTTGTGAATTTTAAAACATTGTCAAAATTCTTTTCATTCTGCTGATGACCTCTTGTTTCCAGAATAACTTCACCAACATCGTAGTTATCAACAAATTCCTGTGGTAATTCTTTAGTGAAGAAATCACATGTGAGATCAAAAATCTCTAAAATATCTTCATTGATATATTTTTCCCAAAATTCTTCTGTTGTCATATTCATATATTTTTATTTACAAAGAAAGTAATATTTATCATTTGTCCAATTTTTCGGATTGTTGATGATGTAATTTTTGATGCGATGGCAGGATGTATCATCACGTATAATGTGATCGTAATTATTTAACCTTGTTTCTTTTTCAGCAATTAATGGGCAAATGTCATAAAATGGAATATATGGCATCGTTTTTCTATTGTAATCTTTTTACCATCAATTTGGAAGCAATAATCAAAATTTGTAACCATTCACAGTATATTTATTTAACATCAATTTCTTAGTTTATACATTTTTATAATTTCTAATTGACCTAATTGACCTAATCAATACCCAAATCCCAATGTGTAAAATGTTAACTTA
>JAYENB010000194.1:0-2370 GCA_034721855.1 Bacteroidota bacterium | reverse complement strand
CAATCTATGTCATGTTTTTTTGTTTATGCATATAGTTTATTACTTTTATAATTTAAAATACAACAAAATGAATATAAAACACAGCTTAATTTACTTTTTTATTCTGATCACGGTAAGCCTTTACGGACAAAATGAAGGAGCAAACCAGGAAAAATCCAGAAGCTTAACATTTTACGTTAACGGACATGTACATCGTCAGTGGGATATAGAAAACCAAAGCACAAGTAATCCTTATACCAGGGAAATTACGTTTGGCCAGTTATCTGTAGCACTTTATACTAATAATGAAGACAATAGGTTATCCCATGAATTTGAATTTGCTATTCCTTTTATGCAGTGGGATAAAACCTGGGAAGAAATTGATTTAGAAGAAGGGTACCAAATCATTGAAGGGAAACGCATATTGGAATGGTACACAGGAGGGCGGTACCAGCTAAATTACCATTTTATGAAAGCACCTGATACATGGAACCCATATATTGGTATGGCCGCCGGCTTGACTTATCGTGCCCGGCTGATGCGACCGATAGTTTCTTTGTATTTTCCTGCAGACCACCACCAATTTAACCTGCCGGTTGAACTTGTGCCGGGATTGAAAGTTAATCTCAACAAGCAATTTGCTTTGGATATAAATATGCCGGTTGAAATTCACCGTCTGACTATGGAAATAGATCATGTTTCAAATCCCATGTTACCAGTAAAGTTGCAACGTGAAACACGGGTTTATGGTGTATTATTACCAAAAGTTTTTCACATTAGATTCGGATTATTGTATCGGTTTTAAAAATATCATTATGAAGCGTATATTGTGTATCCTATTATTAACTGCTAGCTTGATAGCATGCGAAAAAGAATATGACATTTATCCCGGCGACATTACTCCTGATGGAGGTGGGGAAGATGATAATGCAGAGCCAACATCATCCGTCAGCACCATTAATATCCTGGATTATTTTTCCTCTACCAGTATTTATGTGAAAGATTTTGCGTTTGACAGTCAGGGAGTTGTTTGGGTTGCAACAAACCAGGGATTGCTTAAAGTGGATGAAGATGATAATCACCAGATCTATGATACCCGGAATACCAATTTGCTTGACAATTACATCAGGTATGTAAGTATAGACAATGAAGACAGGATATGGCTTGTTATTGAGGATGCCGTATGTTTATTCAGTCCTGAGCAATACAGTTGTCAAGCATTTACTTCTGATAACAGTGAATTTACCTCCAGTTCGTCATCAAAAGTTATTTGTGTTGACAACGGGGGGCTTTTTCTTACCAACAGCGATCGTGTGTTTGAATACAAAGAGAATACATGGCAAATAAAATATGACATGGATGATTTTTTTGATATAAACGTTTACCCTTATACAAGACGCCATACTTTGGATTATCAGGACAGCACATTTTGGCTTATTAGCTCCTATGGTATTGTAGCCATTAGTAATGACAGCACTGCTGAGCGTTATCACACGGGAAATTGCGGCATTTCTGATAATGATATTAGGGGAATTCAGGAGGATGCAGACGGAAACCTGTGGTTTGAAAATGATTCAGGCCTTGAAATGTACGATGGTATAAGCTGGCACCTGTACAGGGATAACTACAATGTTGAAGTGTTTGATGACATAGTTATTTGTGTAGCAGGTACTCACAGTCATTACACGGCGGTTTGGGAGGATTTCTGGAAACCATTCATGTACCAGGGGACATCATACCCCGGGCATTACAATTATGCAGCCATTGACCATGAGGGTTGCATCTGGTTGAGTTATGGTTCTGTATTGTATAAAACTGTTTTAAGCAGGGATTGAAGCTAATATCAGAAGGGGTGAAAAAAACAACTTGCCTCAAGAGAAAATAAAAGACTGGTATCCAATTATTTATCATGATTTTATGGAATCAGGTTTGGCGGATTATTATTAAATCGATAAAAAAAACAAAAAAACTGTATTTTAGATTTGCACATTTCGGATTAAGGCTCTATATTTGCAACCACTTAAGAAAAACGGTGTCGTAGTTCAATTGGTTAGAATGCCGGCCTGTCACGCCGGAGGTTGCGAGTTCGAGTCTCGTCGACACCGCAAAAACCCCGCAGAGATGTGGGGTTTTTTGTTTGTTCTTATATAACTCATCCTTTTTTGCCGCAAAAAATCACCATAAGATTTAATGCATTAGCATAGATTGATCTTATACTTGATTTTGTAAATAGATAAAAAAGTCTTATTTTTATTGTCAAATATAATCAAGTAGGTAGGGGGATTACTCCCCCGCCCTCTCACACCACCAAGCGTGCTTTCGCACTTGGCGGTTTCAGATAATTGTTAAACTTCTTGTAATTTGATGACAAATTAAATAAATTTTGTTCGT
>JAYENB010000193.1:0-2376 GCA_034721855.1 Bacteroidota bacterium | reverse complement strand
AGCTCCCGCCACCATGCCAACAGCAAGCAAAGCATAAACATCAGCCGGTTACCAAAAGGACTGTATGTCATCAAATTCAAATCCAATGACGGGAAAGTTTCAGTTGAAAAACTGGTGGTGTGGTAATTCATGTATAAGTGACCCTGAGCTGATATACTAACGGAACTGGTAAAATTTGGACAAGTTGAAATGTGGTTTTTTTTAAGCGTTACAGTTGTTCAATTATCTACTTTGCATGACCTGTATTGACAAGGCTTATTTCACAGATTTTCTTAACTTAGCAGAAAAATTTTTAAAAGGAAGAGAAAAGTTAGATTATGACAACGGAAACGCACAAACAAATGGTTTCGATATTTGCAACCTGTTAAGAGTCCCTTACAAACAAAAGGAATCCCAAGAATTCCTCATATCAGCAGCCGTCACCGGAAAAATAAAAGTAAGTGAATAATGAAAAAACTAAGCGTATTCATATCCAGTGTACAAAAAGAATTTGCAGATGAGCGTCAGCAGGTGTATGAGCATTTGCAGAAGGATCCGTTTATCAGTCAGTATTTCACCCCGGTCATGTTTGAGGAGTTGCCCGCCGCATCAAAATCTGCCGATACAGTATTTCTGGAAGGTATAAAAAATACTAATGTTTACATTGTACTGATAGGTAAAGAATACGGTAATAAATTAAAAACCGGTTTTTCTTCCACCGAAACCGAGTTTGATATGGCAATGAAAGCGCACAAAACATCTTTTGCCTTTATCCAGGAAGATGCCTTGGAAAATCAGGAAAGCAGGGAAAAACGCTTTTTGCAGAAAGTACAAAAAAAGCTCACCTATAAACTGTATAATGAGACTTACGATTTGTTACAAGAGATAAATCGTGCTTTTGTAAGCCTTTTGCAGGAAAAGGGATATCTGCACAGCATGTCTTTTGATGCCACATTGCACCCAGCGGCCGGCATTGAGCTTGTTGATAAATCACAGATCAATGAATTTGTGGAAATTGCAAATGAACAGCGGGGTTTCCCTCTGAAAAAAGGAAGCTCTGTAAAAAAAGTCCTTACCCATCTTGATTTAATTTCGGATACAGAAAAATTGTATAATTCTGCCTTGCTTGCTTTTACAGAGCATCCGCAAAAATATTTCCCGTCTGCAATTGTAAAATGTGCCCATTTTCACGGCACCCGTGTAGAAAAACCTATCCCTGCACAAATTGTTATCAAAGGTGATATTTTTACTCAGATTGATGAAACTGTGGATTTTATTTTATCTAAAATTCCTGTGTCAGTGGGTACCCGAAAAGAAAGTAACCAGGCTCCTTTCAAATATGAAATACCAAGAGAAGTTATTTCCGAAGCCGTTGTAAATGCAGTTGCACACAGGGATTACAACAGCAAAGGGAGTGTAGAAGTCAGGCTTTTTAAAGACAGGCTTGAAATCAAAAATCCGGGAAGGTTGCCAAAAGAGCTAAGTATTCAAAAACTGGAAGAAGATCACGGATCTTACCCATTCAACCCACGGCTTGCTGAAATTCTTTATCAGACCGCCTACATTGAAAGATTTGGTACCGGGACAAGTGATATTTTTAACAAAGTGAAAGAAGCCGGACTAAAGAAACCGGATTTTGATTTATCCGAAGGAATAACAATCACAATATGGAGATCCTACAGCTTCACCAACCAGGAAACCGACCAAGATGCCGACTATGATACCGACCAAGATGCCGACTATGATAAAATACTGGTTAACAGGCTACTGGTAGTTTTAGAGGGTGAAATGAGCCGTAAAGAGATTATGGATTTGCTTGATTTAAGACATCAACCACATTTCAGAGAAAATTACCTTAATCCAGCTGAAGAAAATAATCTTATCGAGATGACCAAGCCTGAATCACCAACGAGCAAACATCAAAAATACCGTCTAACAAAAAAAGGCAAAGCAATAAAAATTAACGTTATGTAATCTCCATGGCGGTAATTTCGGTACACAGGATAATAATTATTAGTGGGATAGACACCTAAATTCCCGTTTTACAGCTAAAGGAGATTACACATGACCATTGAAAATAAAACAATAAATGGATTGGAACCAGCAACGGTTTAGCAAAATTTGATGATACTGTATGGACAGTATATAATATAGATAATTCAGTATTACCTGATAATTTTATAAAATCAATTGCCATAGACAATAATCAAAACAAATGGATTGGAACTCCTGGCGGTTTAGCGGTTTTTAATGAAGGGGGTGTGATCTTTGGTGTTGATGATGATAAAATGGTTTCCGATAAAGATTTAACAGTTTACCCAAACCCGGCCACCACCCAAATAAGCCTTGATGCCAAAATTGATGGTATTGTCTCTGGTTACACCATGCAGGGCAAGA
>JAYENB010000192.1:45004-48244 GCA_034721855.1 Bacteroidota bacterium | reverse complement strand
AAATAGTCAGAAACCTTTTGCATCAGGTGAACACGATCGTAACCGCCCACGTTGTGCTCTGCCTGCGGATACTCAAAATAATCCACCGGGATGCCGGCTTTTATGCATTCCCTGACAAATACCAGGCTGTGTTGTTGCACCACCACCGGATCAATGCCACCGTGGATCATCATGAGTTTGCCTTGGAGGTTTTCCACTTTGTCATTAAGGCAGGCGTTTTTATAACCTTCGGGATTTTCTTCCGGCGTATCCATGTAGCGTTCGCCATACATGATTTCGTAATATTTCCAGTCTGTTACCGGGCCGCCTGCCACGCCCACTTTAAACACATCAGGGTGATCCAGCATGAGTTTTGTTGTCATAAAACCACCGAAACTCCAGCCATGCACACCAATCCGCGATGTGTCAACGTATGGCAGTGACTGCAGGAATTTGATGCCTTCCATTTGGTCGGCTGTCTCATGTTTGCCAAGCTGACGGTGTACAATGTTTTCAAATTCCAGCCCCCGGTTGTATGAGCCACGGTTGTCGAGGGTAAACATCACGTAACCGTGCTGTGCCATGTAATATTGCCATCCACGTGCGCCGCCCATCCACGATTCGGTTATCATTTGTACGTGGGGGCCGCCATACACATACACCACTGTGGGATAGGTTTGCGAGGGATCAAAATCTGTCGGTTTAATGAGGCGGTAATACAAATCTGTTTCTCCATCGGCAGCTTTGATGGTGCCAATTTCCATATCAACCGGTTTGACTTCTTCCAGGGGATTTTTGGCCGTAAGCACATTGCGTTCGTATGTGCCATCTGTGTTGATGATGTCGTAAGCCTGTGGCACCTCGGTGCTCGAATACTCATCCAACACATAGTTGTTGTCACCGGACAATGTGGCTGAGTGTGTGCCGGGTTCACTGGTGAGTTTTGTCATCGCGCCGGACGCTATGTTGACTTTGTAAATGTGGCGCTCCAGCGGGCTCTCTTTTGTGGCCTGGATAAAAACATGGTCCCCGTTATCATCAAAACCCAGTACATCAGTAACCAGCCAGTCTCCGGAAGTGATTTGTTTCAGCAGCTTACCTTTAAGGGTGTACAAATACAGGTGGTTGAACCCGTCCCGACGGGATTGCCAGATGAACTCATCATTTTTGCCCGGTAAAAATTGCGCCGGATGCAGCGGCTCGGTGTATTTGTCATGCGTTTCTTCAAACAGCGTTTTTTTGAATTTTCCATTTTTTGCATCGTATATATTCAGTTGCATGTAGTCCTGTCCACGGTTCAGAACAGCAATCAAAATATATTTGTTATCCGGTGTCCATGCGATGTTGGTAAGGTACTGTTCTTTATCGCCTTCCGTTTGCAATTGAATGTCTTCACCGCTTGCCACATCATACACGCGGACAGTGGTTTCTTCAGATTTCATGCCGGCCATGGGGTATTTGATGTTTTCAACGCTGGCCACACGTGTTGTGATATCAATAAGCGGGTAATCAGACACATTGCTTTCATCTTTCACGTAATAAGCCAGTTTTTCTCCGTCAGGAGACCAGAAAGTGCCTTTTTCGATGCCAAATTCACGCCGTGCCACACTTTGTCCGTAAATGATGTCCAGGTTGCGGTCATTGCTGATGCTGGTGACTTCACCCTTGTCATCTGTGATGAACACATTGTTGCCTGAGGTAAAAGCCATCCTTCTTTTATCTGCCCTGATGTCATAGTTTTCACTGTTTTCGGGAAATTGGATGTTGCTGATGATGCTGTCTTTTTCCAGGTCATACAGCAGCCAGTGGTCTGAGCTTTGAAAACTGAATTGCCCCTTGTTTTGCCAGGTAACGGACGGAAAACGTTTCGGCGCCTCAATGTTGCTTGCCATTATGGCTGTTCCCAGTTGCTCCAGCGTCATGATTTTAGCGGCTTCATCCGATTGAACAGTTTCACTCAGCAGTTTTTCCCCGATGATATAAGTAAAGTCGTGGCTGCCCGGTCTCCACTGAATGTTACGCCTGTGTTCCGGACGGTATTCCCGCCACATGCCGATGACAGCGTCTTCGATGCTGAGAACTTTGTCTTGTGCCGGACTGAGCTGAACGATAAAAATGGCATTCAGTAAAATTGCAAATGCCCTGGTAAATGATTTCATGGTATTGAAAATTGGTTCGTACATGACAAATATAATGCAATAAGCGTAACAATAATACAATTCCCCAAACCAAATGCTTAAAATATGTTTAATGATGTGGGCGTGCCCCTTATTTCTAAGACAGGCGAAAACTTTGAACTTTACGAAAGTTTCAAACTTTCGTAAAGTTTTTTCGCCGTCTTAGAAATAAGGGTCGGTCTCCGGTTGCAAGCTGACTTGGCTCTGTTGCTGTTGCCATGCCTGAACAGGAGCTTTCTCCGGCAGCTCTGTTCAGGCAGCAACCAGCAAAACATCGCCTGCGGCAGGCTTTCCACCTACGCCCTCACGCAGGGATACAATATCATCTAAAAAATCACGTTACCTATTTACACCAAATTTATCTACGCATGAAAAATAGTGCAGTTGTTTTTTTTATATTATTCTGCTTTGCGGCAAATTTAGGCTTTGCTCAACCTATTATGATGACATACAGCAATGATTATTTTGCTTCATCATCAGGTGTTACAAAAGGGGAAAAACACATGTTGATTCCCGGCAAAAAACGCAGTGTGATATTTACCTTACCAAAAACGGATTCCATTGACCGCTGGCTTGATAACGACCAACCTGTGTTTTTTGTGCGTGCCATGAACACAAAAAAGAAAACCTTTCGTGACCTGACTTATGCAATGAAAAAGGATTCAACGGGGTATAAAACCGAGCGGTTTTCGAAATCGGAATGGCAAGCTTTTAGCAAATTGCCCGAATGTGATGAATCTGACAGGGAAATGATGGCAGCAGCCATCGGCCGTGATATTCCGGAACGAAACCTGCATGTCACTAAAACCAACGAAGCACAAACAATCAATGATCACGAGTGTAAAAAGGCTGTTGTGCAGCTTTATGGCGATACCTGTAATGTCTGGTACACCGAAAGCCATGATTACAGCCAATATTTTGATAATTATTTCCGCGACATTCCGGGCATGGTCATTCGCGTGGAAAATGCAGGTAAAATTCTAACCCAACTTGTATCAGCTGATACCCCCTCAGACCTTCTTTTTACCGACAACCAAATAAAAGAAATGTTCAAAAAATAAACATCCAACTCGCCCTATCGCCC
>JAYENB010000192.1:34727-44904 GCA_034721855.1 Bacteroidota bacterium | reverse complement strand
TACCGATTACCGTTCACCGCTCACCGACCACCGAACTCACTAAACCTCTTCACCGGCATCTCAATGGCAAGGCTGCAGCGAAATGATCCTTTATGTCTGTCATTGTGTTTGCATACAACTTCCAGCTCTTGTATTTTAATGCCTTTTTTCAGGCTGTCCATCAGTAACTGTTCACTCATGCCCGTTTTTTTGTGCAAATCCCTGGCGATTTCTTTCACCAGGTTCCGCTTGGCAACATTGATGGCTTTATCCTCTGCCAAATCCCGTCTTTGGCTGAATGCCACTCCGCTGGCACGGTAAAAATGTGCGTCGCTTGAAATTTTTTCACAGGGCAATTTACGGTTGCATCCCGTTGTCAGAACAAGAAAAAAAGCAAATCCGGTAAGTAAAATTCCAGTTATTTTCATGATGTTTTAAGTTTTTGATTTCAGTCGTTAACTAAGCTATTGTCTGTCAATAAAGTCGAGTGTTTAGTTCATCATGTTCGAGATTAAGGCGTGCGAAAATTTCAAACCGCAGTATACTAATGTATTCGAGGATTTGAAATTTGAGCAACAACGCAGATATCGGACATTATGGACAAACACTAAGCTATTTTGTCGCAGATTTTCACAAATTTACGCAGATTTTTTTGTGAATATGAATAAAATTATGAAAATCTGTGTTAAGAAAAAAGATTTTCATTTAATGATTATTATTACTAAATTTGCTTCAAAAGATAATAAGCGTTGGAAAGTTGTTATTTTACAATTATATGAAAAGATTAACGATACTCAGTTTGTTGATAATTATGATAACTCCGGTGTTTTCGCAGGATGAGTGTTCATCTGTGGTAGATATTCCGGTAGAGTTGTATTCCACATGTGGGGAAATGGCCCTGGAGTCTGTTGATCTGGGAACAGCCACTCCCTCAACAACAGGACCAGATCCTGGTTGTGCAAGTTTTTCTAGTGGGACAACCAATGATTTATGGTACAGTTTCACAGTTCCGGCAGGTACCAATACCATGGCTTTTCATGCTTTTAACTCAGACGTGATCCCTATGTTTGATGCTTCTGCTCCCGGCATGGCTGTTTACTCCGGAGCGGATTGTTCAAATCTTACATTATTGGATTGTTTTGAATCTAGTGGTGGATTTTTGGAAAATCAAACAATTCACTGGGAAAACATATCAGGATTGACACCCGGTGAAACCATTTATATTCGTATATGGGATGAAAACAACTTGGCTCAGCAACTGTTTATAGCGGCTTCAGTACGTTTGGATTTCCCTGAAGACGAATGTGAAACCGCTGTTCCATTATCCCAGGGAGGCTGTAATATTCTGGCAACACCAGGGCCGGTACAGGCGCCTGAAGATTGTGGCTGGAATACCAGTGATAATACCATTTTTTATCATTTTACTGTAACCGCAAGTGATAGCCAACCATATACAATCACTGCTGAAAATGGAGAATGTACAGCAAATGAGGGAGGAATGAGTAATCCTGAAATTCAGTTAGCTGTATGGTCATGGGATGGTTCCAATTGTGATGATGTCGGGGGTAGCCCTTCAAGTGATCCGCCCAATAATTCAGGGTCATATTATGGGTGTGCAAACGGAACCGGAACGGTTACATATTCTGAAAACCTGCCGCCGGGAGAGTATATCCTTGCTATGGATGGATACAGCGATTTGAATGGAACATCGTTGTGTACTTACGGATTTTCTGCCCCGTTTATTGAAGAAGAATTATTGGTTGATTTGACTGTTACTGATGCCATTTGTGGTGAAAGTGGATCAGCGAGTATAAGTGTTTCACTATCGTGTTCAGGAACACCAACTTATAATTGGAGTACCGGTGATACAAGCTCAAGTGTTTCAAACCTTACTGCCGGTTCTTATTCTGTTACGGTTTCCGATTCTGTTCCTTGTGGCGATACAGTTATTGATTTTGATATTGTTGATGATGGAGATATCACCGTGAATGTTGTAACCACAGGGGATATTTGTAGTGGTCCTTTTGATGCTACAGCCGAGGTTACAGGAGCAGACCCGGCATTGTGTGATTTTTTGTGGAGTACCACGCCCCAGGAAACTACACAGACTGTTACAGGTTTGACACCCGGAACTTATACCGTGACAGCTACTTTTGGCACCTGTCAGGATACTGAAACCATTGATGTGCAATACAGCAATGTAGAGTTTGATCTTACTTATGATACAGGAGTTTGTGCCGGCGAAAACGCCCAGGCAGAAGTTGTGCCCAGTGAAGGGGATCCTCCCTTTTCGTATGCATGGACAACAGGAGATGATACGCCGAGTATTACCATCAACAGCAGTGGTAATTATACGGTTACAGTTATGGATAACAACGGATGTACAGAAACTGAAAGTTTTACCGTGAACGTATATCCCGCCGTGGATATTGATGCCGATGTCACTGATAATCAATGTTTTGGTCAGACCATTGGAGAAATAGATGTTACTATGTCGGGCGGCACAGCTCCATATAATTTCAGTTGGAATACCGGACATTCGTCAGAGGACCTTTCTGATCTTGGTCAGGGTACTTATAGCCTCACTGTTGTTGATGATCATGGTTGTAGTGCATCAGATTCATGGGATATTACCATGCCTCCCGAATTGAGTTTTACTTTTAGTGATAATACAAGTATTTGTGAGGGGGCAGAAGTGGATTTGCATATTGTTGCCACCGGTGGTACACCACCTTATGATTATCATTGGGATGGCATGGCCGGATACAATCAAGATGAGTTAACACTTGCGCCTGATACAACAACAACATATACAGTATCAGTTACTGATGCCAATGGTTGTGGAACAGAATCCCAAAGTGCTGAAATTATTGTAAGCCCTTATTTGGGGCTTGATATTGATGCTATCGATTGCTTATGTTATGATGCTTGTGATGGTGAAGCCGTTGCTACAGTTACAGGAGGCATTCTCCCCTTAGATTATTCCTGGGATTCTGATAATAATTATAACCAGAATGTGTGTGCAGGTATCCACAATCTTACTGTTACCGATGCCATTGGTTGTACCATAAGTGAAACCTATCAAATACATCAACCAAATCCACTTGCGTATAATTTGTATGCTGAGCCCGCAAGCTGTTCATACACCGAAGATGGTCTTTCATGGATAAATGTTGAAGGAGGAACACCGCCTTACCTGTATCTTTGGGATAACGGCGAAACTAGTGATTCAGTATTTGTTGGCGGTGGCAGCCATGAAGTGACCGTGACAGATGCCAATGGTTGTGTATTGGAACTGGAGAACTATGTGCCTGCTCCTGATCCGATTTTGATCTCAGATATTTACAATCGACAAATTTGCATGAATGGGTCTGTGACTTTTCATCCTGCAGCGACCGGTGGTAGTGGAGAATATGATTTCTGTTACAGCATTGATGGTGATACAATTTGGAACAACAGCTCAATCACATTGGACACCTTGACACAAACAACTGATATTGTACTTACTGTCACGGATATGAACGGATGTACAGCCCATAAGGAATTCACGGTTTTTGTGTATCCTGAACTTAACATCACAGCGTGTTATGTTGATCAGGACACAATATGCAAAGGAGATCCTGTACATCTTTATACCGAAGTAACTGGCGGCAACGGTGGTCCTTACAATATTTACCTGAACGGGAATAATGTTGTCCCTTCACCTTATTATTTTTATCCAACAGAATCAGGTTATTACCGTGTAAGGGTTAATGATATGTGTTCTACCCCCTCAGTTAAGGATTCTGTTTATATTCATGTCTGGCCGTTGCCACAGAATAACTTTACAGCAGATGTAGTGGAAGGATGTTCTCCCCTGATGGTGCATTTTAATGAAACAATCGGCATAGAAAATTCAGAATTTGAATGGAATTTTGGGGATGAACAATTTTCGTATGAACGCAATCCTGTACATGTGTTCCGTTCAAGTGGCAATCACACTGTTACTCTTAAAATAACTGATGAGCACGGCTGTGTGAGTGTCAGGGATAAGGTTAATATGATCAGGGTCTTTCCATTACCGGATTTAGATTTTTATACCAAACCTGATGAAATTGATATGTTGAATCCGCAGGTAACTTTCCACCCAATCACAGAAAATACGGATAGTTTATATTGGTATTTTGGCGATGGTGATTCTGTTCACAATAGTGTCACACAGATTACGCATCTTTATGAGGGAATTGGTGAATATACAGTTAGCCTTGTTGGGCAAAGCAGTTACAACTGTATGGATACGATCAGTAAAGTGGTAAAAATTGATGACCGATACAGTTTTTATGCACCAACAGCATTTACCCCCAACAGGGATGGGTTTAATGATTGTTTTTCTGTATGCGGCCATGGTATTGATCCCAACGATTTTTCACTCCGGATTTATAACAGATGGGGTGAATTGGTGTTTGAGACTACAGAATATGATCATTCAGAGGGATGTGACGGTTGCACCGATGGATCCTGGGACGGAACTTATCAGGGAAATCTCTTGAAAGGGGACAGGGTTCTTGAACAAGGCCTATACGGATGGGTATGCACATTTAAAGATAAAACCGGTATTGATAACGAATATAGTGGTGTTGTGAGGTTGATAAGATAAAAAAAAATTGCAGTTAGTCAATCTCTGGTTTGGAGCAACAATCATCTTGACTGGCAACTGATTTATTCGTAACTACTCAGTGCTAAAATTAAAAAGGACTTAACTATTCAGATGCTTTTGATTTTCACCGCAAACCCGTCTGTCGCCGGGCAAGCTCTGCCTGCCGGTAGGCAGGGACGGAGAGGCGCTAATCCGCCTGACGGCGAGCAGGGAAATTGAATAATTTGGTCACATAAACAGTTTAGTTTACAAATTTTAAACCTTTGCGACATTGCGACTTTGCGGTAAGCAGCTACTTTTGCTGATGTTGACTAGTTACATTTATTGTTCGACCTCAAGGGTTTTGAAATCTTCTGATAACTTATCATCAAACTGCATTGTATATAACAGCCAGGTGTCATTGGGCCGGTAAAGTACAATTTCAATTTTTACAGGTTGACGGTCGTATTTTAGCATGTACGTGTACTTCACGAAAGAATCAGCAACACTTTGTAATTTAATCAGTTCTTCGCCGTAATATTCACCCAGTAATTTTCTGGATGTGTTCAGGCGTTCTTTAATGCGTTTTATGCCGTCCTGATTTTGTTTGATGTATGGATTGGTTGTAAAAATATATTCAATGGCCTTGTCCGGATTATGTTCAAACGTGTCAAAAAAAGGATCAAGAATATCTTCCGGTGTTTTTTGTGAAAATGCCTGCAATGAAAACAACAGGGCAATACTTATTATAATGTATCTCATGATTATATTATTTTTTCCATATTAAATATTATTTATTTACTTCTTATACTTTTCTTCCATCACATTCCCGCGTGAGGGATAGAAGCGGTACCCTGCAATTCGCCGTTAGGCGAATGAAGCGTACAAGCGGATAGCCCGACCCCGTAGGAACGGAGGGGGCACGCCCTGATAATCATAATAACTATCTCCATCACTTAATCTCTCCATCTCTCTATCACATCTTCTCACCATCGTTCCATCGTGCTATCGTCTATTACACTATCCCCGATCGCCAACTCGCCCCATCGCCAATTCGCCCCATCGTACTTTAATTCTCAATAATGCAGCCAAAATAATTACATGTATGTATGATGCATGTTATGTTCTTCCATAATTTTGCGCATGTTGATCAGGGCATATCGCATACGGCCCAATGCAGTATTAATACTAACCCCGGTTTGGTCGGCGATTTCTTTAAAACTCATGTTCCCGTAATGCCTCATCATCACAACCTGTTTTTGATTTTTGGGAAGCTTATCGAGTAAAAAACGCACATCTTTTTCTCTTTGTTTATCTATCATACGGTCTTCCATTGTACAATCAGAATACTTTGGCGAATTAAAGATGTCCACTTCATTATCATCGTTTGAATAGGTGTTCTGGTTTTTGCTTTTTCTGAAATAATCAATTGTCAGGTTATGCGCAATTCGGATCACCCAGGACACAAATTTACCTTTATCAGTGTATTTATTCTTTTCCAGAGATTTTATTACTTTAATGAAAGTGTCCTGAAAAAGATCGTCTGCAACGTGAGGATTTTTAACAATCAGTAGGAGGTAAGTATATACCCTGTCTTTGTGGCGTTTTATGAGCTCCTGCATATAACTTTTTTCGCCCTTAACAAAACCTTCTACTAACTGTTGGTCGGTTAGTTTTGTAATATCCATATGTTCTCCTCTATTGGTTAAAAGCGTAAAATATGTTTTATAGGCAGTCTCCTTTTTTTAGTTATACTGTTATTTAAACGTTTTTGTTCAAATTCTGTTATGCAAATATACGAAAATATTTTATGTTTTATGCATATTTGCATTTTATTTTATTAATTCAACAATAAATAAGAAACAAAAATTGTACCATACTGAATGACAAAAGCGGGAATTAGATTAAAAAATGTGAGGGTGCATAATCTAAAGGGCATTGACCTTACCATACCTTATGATAAACTTATCGTGGTTACAGGTCTTTCGGGTTCAGGTAAGTCCAGCTTGGTGTATGATACATTGTACGCTGAAGGCCAACGCCGTTACATTGAAAGCCTTTCATCGTATGCACGCCAATTTTTTGGAAGGCTCCATAAACCGGAAGCTGATATGATCAGTGGTATTCCGCCAGCCATTGCCATACAACAGAAAGTGGGAACCAGGTCCTCACGGTCAACGGTAGGCACCATGACAGAAATATACGATTATATTAAATTGCTTTATGCCCGCATTGGTAAGACATATTCTCCTGTGTCAGGTAAACTTGTGAAAAAGCAGAATGTCAATGATGTGGTGGAATATCTGGATAAAAAACCGGAATCATGTAAAGTATATGTATGTTTCCCGTTGGATGTTGCCGGGGATCGAAAAGAAAACTGGCTGGAAAACCTGAGAATTAAGGGGTATAGACGTTTGTGGATTGATCGCCACATAAAGAAAATTGATGAATTGAAAGATGAGCAGATCAAAAAAAATACGGTGTATGTTGTCCTTGACAGGTTAAAAAATAAAAAAGATAAATCCATTCAAAGCCGTGTGGGGGAGTCTGTAGAAATGGCCTTTAAAGAAGGAGAAAACAAATGTGTCATCGTAACTGAATCAGATGGTAAATTCAGCCAACGTAGTTTTTCCACCGTGTTTGAAGAAGACGGGATTCAATTTGAAGAGCCCACTGAAAATATGTTCTCTTTTAACAACCCTGTGGGTGCCTGCCCTGAGTGCGAAGGATACGGCAGTGTCATTGGTGTTGATGAAGACCTTGTTGTCCCCGACAAACAATTGTCTCTTTGGGAAGATTGTGTGGTTGCCTGGAAAGGGGATAAAATGAAAAAATGGAAGGATCAGTTTGTGATTAATGCTTCCAAAGTAAATTTCCCGGTACACCGACCATACATTGACCTGACTGAGGAGCAGAAAAACATGTTGTGGGAGGGGTGCAATGCCTTTTATGGCATAAACGATTTTTTCAAATACCTTGACAAAAAGAAATATAAAATTCAGTACCGTGTCATGTTGTCACGTTACCGGGGACGTACCGCTTGTCCTGTTTGTCACGGAAAACGCTTGAAAAAAGAAGCATCCTGGGTTAAGCTTAATAAAAAGAGTGTCCCTGAATTGGTTGACATGAGTGCAGAGCAGTTACTGGATTTTATAGAAAATGTAAAGCTTAGCAAACGTGAACATCAGATTGCCGATCGAATTTTGACAGAAATTTCAAGCCGGTTGAAGTTTATGATAAAGGTCGGCGTACCATATTTAACGCTTAATCGTCATGCGGCGAGTTTGTCGGGTGGTGAAACACAACGAATTAACATTGTAACGTCCCTGGGAAGTGCCCTGGTTGGGTCCTTGTATATCCTGGATGAGCCTTCTATTGGCCTGCATCCGCGCGATACGCATTTGCTCACCGATGTGCTTAAAAACCTGCGTGATCTGCAAAACACAGTGGTTGTTGTCGAACATGAAGAAGCGGTCATCAGGGAATCTGATCACATTGTTGATATTGGTCCTGGTGCCGGTTACATGGGAGGTGAAATTATCTACAACGGATCACTGAAGCAGTTTCTGAAAACATCGGATTCAATTACCGCTGATTATCTTAATCATAAGCGTTTTATTCCGGTGCCTGCAAAACGAAAACAATGGCAGAACAGTCTTCGGTTTTTTGGTTTGAGGCAGTATAATTTGAACATCGAAAAGCTTGAATTGCCGCTCGAAGTGATGTGTGTGGTCACCGGAGTCAGTGGGTCGGGTAAAAGCACACTTGTCAGGGACATCATTACACCTGTAGTGAAAAAGAAAATTGGTGACAATACCGCCAAACCAGGGATACACAAATCCTCTGATGGTGATTTTTCACTGATCACGGATATTCAATACGTTGATCAGCGTCCCATAGGCAAATCATCACGTTCCAATCCGGTTACATACATCAAAGCCTGGGATGATGTCAGGCGTTTGTTTGCTGAACAAAAACTGGCAAAGCAGCGGAATTACAAGCCGGCATATTTTTCGTTTAATGTTGATGGTGGCCGTTGTGAAACCTGTAAAGGAGAAGGACAAATAAAGGTTGAAATGCAATTCATGGCTGATGTATATCTTACCTGTGATGAATGTCATGGCAGACGGTTTAAAGATGAAATACTTGAAGTGAAGTATCATGGAAAAAACATAGCTGATATCCTTGACATGACAATAAATCAGGCTGTGGAATTCTTTTCACAACCTGGTGCCCGTGAGAAACAGATAGTAAAACTGTTGAATAATTATCTGAAAGTAGGATTGGGATATTTGAAACTGGGACAGCCTTCCAATACACTTAGCGGTGGTGAAAGTCAGCGTATTAAACTGGCATCATACCTCAGCAATGAAACGCAGTCGCCAGCTATGTTTATCTTTGATGAACCCACCACCGGCCTGCATTTTCATGATATCCATAAATTGCTGTCGTCATTGGAACAACTTAAAAACCGGGGACATAGCATTTTGATCATTGAACATAATCCTGAAATAATAAAGTCGGCAGATTGGGTAATTGACCTTGGCCCGGAAGGCGGAGATAAAGGTGGCAAGCTTATTTTTGCAGGAACGCCTGAACAATTGATAAAATGTAAACAATCTTATACAGGACAATACCTTAAAGGAAAGATCAAAAACTTGCCCGGCGTAACGCAGTGAAGACGGTGTCCAAAAAACCTGTCCGACAAAACGCTAGTGGAGAAGGATTCCAAGTTCAAAATAAGTTCAAAATCCCAATTTTAAAAACTTGTCCCTGACAGTCCGGCAAGCTGGCGGCGTATTGAAACGAAGACAGCGTAAAGAGGGATGGGAAAATTTTGGGTTTGATGTGCGAAAAAAACATCTGTCAGGTCTGCCATAATAAAAGGTGATGATTATATGATTATGCTTTACCTTTGATAACGGAAGGCCTGACAGGTGGATTATCACATAAAACCATTTTAGACTGGACTCAATATCTTGTTTTCTTATTCGTTTGTAACCGTTAAGCTAAAGTATTTTACCTGCCGCTTATCGGGTGGTAAGCGGAATATCCATTCGGAAATATCTTTATATGTGACTTTTCCCATGTATGGAAAATCTTCTTTTATCACAATCAAAATTAAACGATAGATTTCCTGTTCCTTTTCGGTTTCTAAACGATACACTGCTTACTTCGTTATTCGTTATTCAAATGTTCTATTATTCTATTGTTCATTTTATGTACTACCTGTGGATATTGAGATGTTACTTTTTTTTCATTTCCCTGCCCGCCGTCAGGCTGTTCTGCGTCCTTGCGTCTCGGCGGTAACAGTCGGTATCAATTGTATGCGTCTGAATAGTTAAGGTTTTTTTTATTTTAGCATTGAGTAGTTATCCTTAATTTTATCAATCGTGTTAAAATTTAGGCCTAAATTTTAACAATAATGTTGAAAATATGGCAATAATACGAAAAAATTAGAATTGTCTTGTCCTAAAAACAGGTTTACACAAAAAATGAAAATATTTTGGAAAGCAAAAGAAGTTTCCCGGATTTGAAGTTCAGAGAAGAAAATGATTATTCAAAATTATTTAGCCGGATTAA
>JAYENB010000192.1:0-34627 GCA_034721855.1 Bacteroidota bacterium | reverse complement strand
TTACTCTTCGCCAGCATCCCCCTTTTCTTCTTCAGCTTCTTTTTCAGCCTGTTCTTTTTCGTATGCTTCAATGGCTTTATCGTTCAGAATATCTTTATCGAGCAGGATGTGATACCACTGGATTATTTTTTTGATATCCCCGATGTGTACCCTGTCCTGGTCGTAATCGGGGAGGATCTTCTCCATGAAGGCAACGATATCCTCTTTGGAGGATTTATGACTGATGGTTTGGCCACCATCGTAGAGTTCATAGATGTTGTTTAAAACTTCAACAAGCTGTTTTTCTTCGCTTTCTGTGTAAATGGCAATATCTTCAAGCGAACTGATCTGAGCAGATGCAAATGCAGGAAACCGTTTTCCTGTATCAAGTGATTCAACAATTATGCTGCTGCGTGCTTGCGAGATCATTTTGTATAATCCCGGTTTTCCTCCAATGGATAGAATTCCTTTCAAGTACATGTTTTCTTTCGTTTTAACTTCTTAAATCAAAAATCGTTAATCCTTAAATCAATTTTCATCTTCTTTTTGCTTGACTTGACACTGGTTTATTGATTATAATATTTTGAAAATTAACAAAATATTTGAACAACAATGTTTTTTTAACAGAGCCAATATAGATAAAATTCAGGTGAACTGTTTTTCGTTTTTTAGTGTTTCATAAGCTTGGTTAACTTTTTGAAATTTTTCTTTCGCAAAATTTTGAAAATCATCTCCGAGGTGACTGACTTTATCGGGATGATATTTAACTGCCATTTTACGGTATGCTTTTTTGATTTCCGATGCGCTGGCATTGGGATCAACTTCCAATATTTTATATGCAGATTCAGTGTCTTTTACAAACATGGATTTTATGGATTCAAAATCCCTTTCGTCAATACGCAGAAGTGTGGAAATTTTACGGATAAGAAACAATTCATTCTTTGCGATTTGATTATCTGCATTGGCAACGCCAAACAAAAAATGAATAAGTTGCAACCTTTCGGGATATTTCATGTTGCGTTGAATTTGTGCGCACACATCTTCAACAGGAATGTCCTTTTTTAATATATCGCGCAACATAAGCACCGCATCGGCTGCTTTTTCGTAACCAAATGTCTGCGTAAAGAATTTTTTGACGTACTCTAGTTCTGATTTTGTTACCTTATTATCAGCTTTCATCACAGCAGCAACAAGCACAATGAGTGAGGCTGCAAAATTTCCCCGTGCTGTTTGATATTTAGTAACGCTAACAGAGCTGGAGTCGAAAAAACTACCAACTGCAAATCCTAGTAATGCTCCAATAGGGCCTCCAAGTACAAAACCAAGTCCCCCGCCTAACCATTTACCGTATTTAGCCATTGTTTGTTAAGGTTTTATGAATTCTTAAAATTTGAGGTAATACCTCATCTGTATCGTTGTTGTAAATCAAAAATGTTGCCAAATTTATAAAATTATCCGGATTTTGCTGGGATTTTATGCGTTCCATTACAGATGCCCGGCCCCTGTGATCCCGTTTTTCGATGCGTTGAATTCGTTCTTGTTCATCAGCCAGTACTAAAATGGTTGCATCCAGTTGTTTATGCAATCCGGTTTCAAACAAAATGGCAGCTTCAATCATTACAATATCTTTGTTCTGTTGCTTTGCCCACCGATTAAAATCCTTGTAAACGGCTGGGTGCACAATGTCATTTATTTGCTGACGTGAACGGTCGTCATTAAAAATAAGTTTGCTCATGCGGGTTTTGTTCAATTTCCCATCGATGAATAAAGACGCATCAAAAGCCCTGGTAATCCGGTTGCGGATGTGTTTCGTTTCCATGATTTTTTTTGCTTCATTATCAGCATAATATACAGGGATGTCAAAAGTTTCAAAAGCTTTGGCAATGCCTGTTTTTCCGCTTCCTATGCCTCCTCCGATTCCTATTCGCTTCATCAATCCCCTGTTTTGTTTTCAATGAAATCAACATGGTCCCTGTGTAGCCTGATGTGTTGAACGTAGTCAGGTTTCAATATCAGTTCAGGATACAATTTGTTGTGTTTTGCTTTATCATAATCTGCCCTGAGGCGAAAAGTTGATGTGGACAACTCTTCATACCTGCTTATTGGTACCTGAAAGGAGATTTGAATATCACTGGGAATTAGCTCAAGTTCAATGTTTTGTGGGATATTGACGACTTCAACAGGAAGGTTAAAACTAATTTCTGTGAATTTATCCACCGTGATTTCCAGTTTGACACGTTGTGGCTCAAGTTCTACATTTTCAGGTGCTTGCAAAGGAACATAGCGGTTTGTGTTTGCGTTTAGTTTGCCATAATCTATTGCAGCAGTTTGGATATGTTGTAATTTCCTGATGATATGGGTTGGGCCTTTCACTTTTACAGTATCGGGTGAGAAATGAGGCCCTGAGGAAATCATGTATTGTTGAGCCACCGAATAACTGATTTTTGATTGTACAGGTAAGTTTTTACAGATTGTTTTGGTAACATACAAATGCAATGTATCAGGATGAATGTTTACGGCTTCAACATTCCCCTTGATCAGTTTTTTTGCATAAGGCAGCATGTTTTTGGCTAAAATATAATAGTGATCATCGCTGTATTTTTTTGGAATGGTTTTTTCCATGTTCACAATGATGGGGGTTTTAGCATGGTCAATTTTATAACTCAGAATATCATAACCATGACCGTATATTTCTACACCGATTTTAGAGGGAATGCCTTCATCCAGTCCAATGTTCGCGGGAACATTCGTGAATTTCACGGGATACTGGATGACATGCGAGTACTCCTTATTCAAGGCATTAAGCAACCACAACAAAGCTGAAATCGCCAAAAACAAACCGAAAATTAACGTGTTTCGGTTAAATCTGATTTTTTTCAGTTTATCCAGCAGTATGTTGAATCTGTTCTTTTTGTTCACCAGATCATTTATTTCCCTTGTTGTTGGGCATGCACGGGATTAACGGCTGTTTTATCTACAGAAATAATAATCTCATCAGAAACCTCAATATCGATTGTTGTTTCTTTGATGTTTTTGATTTTGCCGTGTATGCCGCCGGTAGTTACAACTTTATCTCCTTTTTTGACATTCTCACGAAATTTACGCATTTCTTTTTGCCTTTTCATTTGAGGCCTGATCATGAAAAAATAAAAGACAACCAGGATCAATGCAAGGAAAATAAAGCTACTCCAAGGGCTTTGTTCGGATCCGCCCTCGGGATTCATCGTTAAAAAAACACTCAGTAAGTTCATATAATTTTCATTTTTATTTGGTTACAATATTACAATTAATTCTTAATTCAGTGGTATTTGGTTGTGTATTTGCAAATATTTTGACAGATTTTTTCTGTTCTCCTTTACGTCCCTGGCTGTTAAAGACAATTTCTATTTCTCCTTTATTACCCGGCGCTATTGGTTTTTTTGTCCAGGTTGGGGTAGTACAACCGCAAGATGCTTTCACATTATTAATAATCAGGTCTGAACCACCAACGTTTGTAAAGGTAAACGTATAAGCCACTTTTTCTCCCTGAATGACCGTTCCAAAGTTATATTCTTTTACCGGAAAATCAAACTCAGGCAACGAACTCATATCAGACTGGCCGTCAGCACTTATGGGGTTTTTTACATTACGCGTTGTAACTGTATCATCAGTAGTATTATTTTCGTCTTTATCTGAATTGCATGATGCAAAACAAATCATCACAACAACCAGTAAAACAGATACAATATGATAATCCTTTTTCATTTTAAAATTTTTTGTAAAAGTAAAATTTTTTGTGTTTAAAAAAAACAACACAAGCTAAAATATTGTTTTTGTACATGCTGGTAACTACTCACCGCAAAGTCACGATAGCACGACTGCACGATTGCATGATAGTACGATTCATTTTCTTTTTTTTTAATATCGAATCCCGAATACTGATTAACGATTTTTGATTTACCCCGTTGGATATTCAGACCATAGATTTATATACAGCCAAATGGCTGAATCCTACGGGGTTTATTTTTGATCGAATTATTTATGATTTTTCTGTGCAGTTTCAATACTTTTTACAAAACTGAAACTAATCAGTACTCGCCCCTGGGAAAAAATAGGGGAACTTCAAAAAAAGATAACTTAAGTTTATCTTTGCAAATATAGTACTTATGAAGTTCAAAATCCCAAAGACCTGTCCGGCGGAGTGAAACAGAGACGCAAAACAAAAGGAGAGTAAAGAGAAATAAAAAAATCCTATGTGAAATTCTATGTGTCCTATCTTTCTATGTGGTTCAAATAAGGTTAGTAATCTGCCCGGACTACTGAACCATATAGGTAACATAGGACATAGAAGGCACATAGAACACAACAAAATCCAAAATAAATCAGATTTTCCCAAAGCTAACTGTAAATTTATAAAGAGTTATATGAGAGTATCAGCAAAAGTAGCTCATCACCGCAAAGTCGCAATGTCGCAAAGGTTTGAAATTTGTAAATTGAACTGTTAAGGTTTTTTTAATTTTAGCACTGAGTAGTTACCTAAAACTGAAAAATCTATCAATCGTTCTTCTAAATCATATTTGTTCATATTTTCAACTTCTTTAATCCCGTAGGATAGACATCCAGCGGGATAAATCATTATTCGTTAATCGATATTCGATATTCAGTTTATTTTGTAACAATGCCTTACCCTATATGTTATCAACAAGCCCTCTGCCTGTTTTTACGATGCGGTTTTCCTGTTTTAGTTTATTTGCAATTTGGTCAAGCAGCCCGTTGATGAATGCATTGCTTTTGGATGTACTGTAATATTTACTGATTTCAATGTATTCGTTGATTGATACTTTAACAGGGATGGAGGGTAAATGCAGAAACTCTGTGATTGCCAGTTTCATGATAATTTTATCCAGGATTGCAATGCGTTCAATGTCCCAGTTTTTTGAATGATCATTGATCATTTTCTCGTATTCATTGTTGTGCTTCAAGGCATGATACAAAAGTTGTTTTCCGAAAACCCTGTCTTCTTCGCAACTGTATTCTTTCATGATTAAAAAATTATCATTGCCTGGTTTTTTTACGCGGCGGATTGATTGCTCCAGAAGACTACAGACAAACCCAATGTCATCATTCCAATATATGCAATATTCTTCCAGCAACTGATCCAAATCCGGATCATCCTGTAAAAAATCATTTATGATGAAGTTAATGATTTGCTTGTGTTTTCCCATACCCGGATTTTCTATGGCAAGGTATGCCTGAAAGGTTTCGGATTTGTGGATTTTATCGTATAAGTGAATAATAAAATCATTGTATGCTTCTGGGGGAATATGTGATGCTTTGGTTTGTTTTTGAAAACTTTTTGCTTGCCTGATGGCTTCAATTACCGGATTATCAATAAAATTGCGTTTGGGGTGCAGATCTTCATAAGTTGGCAGTTTTTTTTCCTGAGCTATTTGAATTTTATGTTCTGCATGATCTGCCAGGTAAGTAATGATGGCTAAAATTTCGTAATACAATTCCAATGTGGCATGGACGCTTCTGTCCAGTTCTTTTTCTGCGCTTGCAAATTCAGTATCCCGTTGTTGTACGCGGGCGTAAAAAATCTGCATTACTTTTATTCTGAGTAGTCTTCTGCTTATCATTATTGAGAACCTTATGATGCGAGTGCAAAGAACATAAAATATTTCATGTTATGCAAGCCGGATTTTTATATTTTTCACAGGTATATCCTGAATGTTTGCATCAAGACAGTGAGGAAATCGTGTTCTGAACACGCAAAGCTTTGTGTCGTCTGCATGAGAGCACGGTGTAAGTGTCTCGGTGTAAGTAAAAAAGACATGTTTCAATGGTTTTTGATGAATGTGATTTGTGGTAATGTAAACACTTGTTAGAAAAAAATCTTTGTTTTAATAAATTACATTGTTATATTTGTGCTAATGACCAATTAAATATTTCAATAATGGAAGGTAATGAAAAAAGAAAAAGACAGGAGGTTTTTGCTCGTGTTGTAAAAGCTGGAAGAAGAACGTATTTTTTTGATGTACATCAAACCAAAAAAGGCGATTTGTATTTAATCATTACAGAAAGTAAAAAGTTTTACGACAAAAAAGGCTCTTTTCATTTTAAAAAACATAAGATCTTTCTTTACAAGGAGGATTTTGAAGACTTTGCTGATGCTTTCAGGGAGACTGTTGGTTTTATTGATGAGCATGTTGAAGAATCCCTTGAAAAAGGAGGTTTGGAGCCTGTGAATCAGGAGGGAGAAAAGCCTGCCTCAAACACTGACAGTGAGCCACATGATGTTTCCGCCGGATCCGGAGATGACAATTCAGCGGATAAGTCATCAGAAAAACCGGAGCAGGAAGAAGAAAAAGCCTCTCCCGATGACGAAGAAGCAGTAAAGGAAAAAAATCCTGATAAAGCTTTTACGGATGTAGATTTCGATGACCTGGATGACTCAAAAGAAGATGATGAGGAGGGAAAAAAAGACGTTTGAAAATCCCCTAAGGCCTTTATTCACTGGTTTTACACAAAGACCAAACTGTTAATTTTTGTCAGCCAATGTTCATCTGTTTCGTCAAAACTGTTGTATTTGTCACTGTCTATGTCCAAAACACCAACAATCTTTTGGTTTTTATTTGTGAGGGGAACAACAATTTCAGATTTTGAACGGGAATCACATGCTATGTGCCCGGGGAACTGATTGACATCGTTAACGATTATGGTTTTTTCTTGTGTAATGCCTGCGTGGCATACGCCTTTGTCTCTCGCTAATTTTAAACAAGCAAGGGGACCCTGGTAGGGACCTACCATCAAATCTCCTTTTTCGTCCAAAAGGTAATATCCTGTCCGGAAAAACTGATTGTTTTTATGATGCAATACTGCGGTAATGGTAGCCATTCGGGATACCGGGTTGGAAACTGGTTGAGTTAATTCCTGCAGTTGATTGTAAATTCTTTCGTATCGCTATAATTTCTTTGGCATACCAGCAAAATATTTTTTCATTACAAATGATAAATGAATTTGGGCGTTTTTAATATTGAATGGATTAGAATTTAACGTTATAAATTGAATTTACGTTGAAACAATAGCGTGATTATCCCGGTGACAAGAAACAAAGCCAGCGGCATATAAAAACCCAGGAATGGAATAAACAACAATGGAATGATCAGGTTTCCGAACAAACCCCCAATAAGATCGTTGACATACAACCCCAGTCCTGATCCTGTTTTTGATCGTTCTAAAGAGGCAGAGTTTAGTGCAAAGGTGGTGCCGGTGTATCCTCCCGCCAGAAACATACCAATGAAAGCAATGATACGTATTCTGAAAAGAAACATAGCCACAAGCAAGGCAATGACAAGGAGCAAAATCACAAAAGGACATGTTTTGGTGATTGCCCGCGGGTTTATCATCAGGCCGGCAACAAGTCCTACCATAAAGAGAGCTACCAATATCCCGATCATCAGATATATATTACCAAAATGCAATTGGTACAAATAAATAAACATCATCTGCGCTGCAATGCCTGTGAACCCGGCATGAAAGACAATGCCACCAAAAGGTTCCCGCCTTATGTACAGATAAAATAACAACACGGTCACTGCTATGGTAATGACCTGCCATATCAGGAGATTATCATATATCCTTTCGGCTGTGTGCATTACAGAAGAGGCTGTGTTAACAGAATAATGTTCCATCATGGATAATAAACCTGCAAGGTATATTATCGGTTTGTTAAAAGACATGCGTACATCGTAATCTTTCATCGCCTCCACACCGATTTGTTTAGCATTGCTTAAACGGTTGCCTACGTTGAACTGATTAAAATACATGGGTTGTATTCCTCGTTCTTGCAAGGCGCTTTCCAGCTCACTGAATGAGCTTATCAATTCATTTTCAGAACCAAGCAGTATGGTATAATTGTCAAGGGCAAAAATGCCGGCATAATTAAAAACACTGTCCATGCAATTATATACACTGCCTTTGAGTATGCGGCTTATCCTGCCTGCATAGGCTGACTCACTGCTGAACAAAAGGCTGAGTGTTCCGTCCGGTTTTAATCCTTGTTTCATGATTTTAAGGTTCACAGGGAAATACAGCAGTGCATTTTCCATTAAGGATGGTTTTTGCTCACTGAAATAAATAAGGTCGTATGTTGCGGGATGTTTAAGCAGGTGATTTTGTATGGATGCATGTACAATATTGATTTTGTTTTGTTGTAGTGTGTTTTTTACGCGATCAGGAAAGCCTTTACGTAATTCGTTGAAATATAGGGAATCACTGATCAGGATTGTGGCAGCGTAATTTTTACTAAAACTCAGGGCTTCCAGTAATGGCAGCATGTAATCACCCGCAATCAGTAGGTTGGGAGTGGTGTTTTTAATCTGAGATAATGCAGGGTAAAAAGCTTCTTCGGGAGCACCTAATGGTTTAGCCATGTTTACGGGTGAACCCTGGAACAAACGCAATTTTTCCCCATGTTGTTTTGATGATAAAACATCCATTTGCCCTGAGGGTGTTTGTATGGTAGTCTCATAGTGATATGTGGGGAACAGGGTTTCCCAGGTGTGTTTTTGTATCCATGGATTGATGACAAGCAAGCCCGGCAGAAGTAAGGTCAGGAGTATGTGTTTTATGTTTACATGGTAGCACAACAATAGGATAAACAGGCTAATCAACACAACAGCCATAAGGTAAAAATCGGAAACCAAATATACCACAAGTGTAGAAGCCGCCCCGGCAAGGAAAAAAGCAAAAGCTTCCAGTTTGTATAGCCGCAGCACCGGCTGTGAGCCTTTTTTAAACATGACAAATTGTGAAAACAACCATCCGTTGTAAAAACTCGGCACAAAAACACACAATGCTGTCAGAGTGATGCCTGCGATAAGTAATTCAGTGGTTTTTATAGACAAAAGCAGCGGCCTGACAAAATGCAAACCGTAGTAAAATACCATGACAATCACACCGTAAGCATAGATGGCAGTACCCATATTTTTGATTGATACATGGTGATTTTTGCCATAATATACGCCAAGTCCATTGCCTGCAAGCCAGAAAAAAAGAAATATGCTGATGACATATTCTGATGCTTCAAAAAGAAGCAGGGTTTGCCGCATAAAAATTACCTGTGTCAACAAAGCGATGAACCCTACGAGAAAGAAAAGAACATCCAGGTTCTTGTTTTGAGTTATTTTGTTTATTCCCATACGCCGTTGATAGGTTTGCCGCAATATTCACAATTGCCTTCCGGTGTGACGTGAAAAGAGCGAATCAGATACCCGCTGCGGTCAATGATTTTTTTGCCACAATGCGGACAGAAAGTATCTTCTGCATCAGTGTTGCGTACATTACCGAGATATACATGTTTTAACCCAGCTTCTTGTGCTGTTTTCCGGGCGTATTCCAATGTTGGTATCGGAGTGGCAGGTTTTGATTTCATCTGAAAATGGGGAAAGAACCTTAAAAAGTGCACCGGCGTATCATCGCCGATGTTGTCAATCACCCAATTGGCAAATTTTTCAAAATCCGCTTTGGTATCGTTTTCCCCTGGTATTACAAGATAACTGATTTCTAACCATAAACCTTCTTCGTGCATTACTTTGATGGCATCCAGCACGGGGTCAAGTTCGCCGGTGTTGAATTTTCTGTAAAATTCATTGCTAGTGCCTTTGATATCCACCGTGGCAGCGTCCATATATTTTGCCAGTTCCCGCATGGGTTCTTCATTGATAAAGCCTGCTGTTACCATGGTGTTTTTTATGCCGTTTTTTTGGGCGATTTTGGCTGTTTCCAGCATGTATTCATAAAATACTATGGGGTCGTTGTAAGTGTATGAAATGATTTCTGCACCATGTCTTTTGGCGAGTTTTACAACGTCTTTTGGAGGTACAACTTTGACATCTTCCATTTCGAACGGGGATAACTGGCTGATTTCCCAGTTCTGGCAATTTCGGCATCTTAAATTACAGCCTGCTGTTGCAATGGAAAGGGTCTTTTCTTTGGGATGAAAATGGAAAAAGGGTTTTTTTTCAATGGGGTCAATATGCATGGTGATGGGCCGTGCATACACCAGTGACCGTAGTTTGCCTTCAATATTGGCACGTACCCTGCAGTCCCCAACTTCCCCTTCTTCCAGAAAACATTTGTGAGGACACAGGCGGCACACCACTTCCCCGGAGTTTCCCATTTTGTCGTAATACATGGCTTCTTTCATAGACAGATTGTGTTCCTCCACCATCTTACGTGTGATGTTTTTTTCAGGAGCAGGACAAACGGATGCCTCAATTTTTTTGTTTTTACAGGGAGTTTCCCTCGTGATGCTTTGTTTGTTGTTGTTTGATCTCTCAGACAATAGCAATATACCTGCTATTAAACCTATCAGGAATATAGTTCCAACTGTTAAATAGACATATTTATTTTTCATCATCATTCAGAATTTCGTGTTCAGAAAACACAAGTGCTTCGTATGTGAATAATTCTGCTTTTTCCCATCCTTCGGGGCCAATGCCTGCCTTATACTGTGAACAATGGCTGATGAACTCTTCTTTAGTCCAGTCCCTGCCTTCCGCTACTTGTGGAAGGTATGTGCCGCTGTACCTGCCTTTTTTAATGTAAATACCATGTTTCCCCAATTCAAATTCATCAATAGATTCTATAGGCTTCAAGGGCGTTAAGACGGAAATTTCTATGTCAATCTCATCAAGTTCATTATATGTGACAGCCTTAAAACGATTGTCATACAGGGCTGCCGAAATGGCCATTTGCTGAACGGTGTTTATCAGCGGGTCGTTGCTTTTAAAATTCCCGATGCATCCCCGCAGTTTTCCATTTTTATTTAGTGTGACAAAACAGCCGAGTTTCTTTTGCAGCTTAGATGGGAATGTGTCTGGTTTGATTTCTGGTAACATACCTGTTTTCAATCGCTCTTCAAGGGTATAGCGTGCCAGCTCCAGGAGGATTTTCTTTTCATCGTGGTTTAAGTTGTATGTTTCAGGATCGTCTGTGTTCTTGCTGTGGTTTTTGTTTTCAGTGATTTGCATAGCCCAGTATCCAACTACCCTGTTTTTATCTCCGTATTTGCTTTGGGATGAATTTTTATACTCCAGCAGTTCAACAGTATGTCCTTTGGATTCAACAAGGTGAAGCATGACCATCATGGGACTATAACCACATAAGCTGGTTTGCAGGTTTGTTATGCCTGCGCTCGCATTTTTTCTTACCTGCTCATAGAGCTTGTCAGGATTTCCTGTGGATATTGCCTGTGCCGTGAGGCTGTCCACATAACATGCATCATTATATGCGGGGTAATGGGAAAAATCAGTACTGACAACAAACAGGTTGTCTTCTGTATAATACGATTTCAATGTATCTGCAATACTTCTTAGTTGTGAGCGGTCGTTTGTGTTTATTAATATGGGAACAATCTTAAAATCGTTTTTTAGGTGGTATTGTAAAAACGGTAGTTGAACTTCGATGCTGTGTTCCTGTGCATGCGCTTCCTCGTTGTATGAAAACAAGGTTGATTCCGTTAGTTTGTTGGCAATATCTGTATTTACCAGCACTTTCCCAAGTGGTGTCTCGTAAGCATCGCCTGTGAAAACAGATGCATGTTCAATACGTACCCTGTGTGCCGGAGCCAGGATAAAAATGGTGTTGATGTTTCTGTGTTTATCAATTTGTTGATATGCTGTTGCTGCCACTGATCCTGAAAAAACATAGCCTGCATGGGGAACAACAAGCGCTCTGATGTTTTTTTTATGTTGTGTATGTGTTTTTGAAAAATAACGTTTGAGTTGATTTGTGAGTTCCGTTTTTCCGGCAGGATAAAATTGATCCGTAAATTGGGCTTTGCGGATATTTTTATTTTCTGATGTAGTCTGTCCCTGGCATCCTGTCAGGATGAGCATGAGTGGAATTATGAATGCTAATTTATTGTATTTCATAATGTTCTTCTGTTTGTTAGCGGTTTGGCTATGCGTAGTTTGGGATTTTGAAACGACTAATTTTCAATTTACTACTATGTATATTTATTGCTACCATCTTCATTATTAGCACTATCTACCAAATGCACTATATTTATTATTGTGGTGCGTTATTCTTCATTTTCAATTATATACACAGTTCCTTTACCTTTTCCAACATTCTTTATTACCTGTTCTTTTTTCATATATTGTAAATCCTTTTTAATCGTATTGATATTAATATTCTCAAATCTTTTTGCTAAATCAGATATTTTTAAAGGTTGATTACCTTTTAAATATTCCTTTATTTCCTTTTGTCTTCCATTCAAATATCCACCTTTTGATTTAAATACATCATATTTTGCGTCAAGTCTTTGTGTTAATACACTCAATTTATGCAGAAAGTATATTGTCCATTTAGATATATTTTCATTTTGTTCATTTCTGTTTTTTGACTTCCTTTTATCAAATTGCTTGCTATTCGGACAAAGTTTATCCATAAACTTCTAAGAATTGCCCATATTTTATTTTTGAAAAGTTTTCTCGAAAAGATCAATTCCTGTTTCTTTATGATATTCGGTAATACGTTTACGAAGCAGGTAATATGTAGATTCTCTAGGAATAGGGTCATCCATATTTATAAGACCTAATGCTTTGCGTGTCAATAAATTAAAACGACAATTTTCAAATAATTTTTGATCGCTGTATCCTTCACCTTCTTTAAGTATCATCATTCCTATTAATGTTCTGATCGGAGCATTTGGAGTACCATTATCTGAAGAAAATAATATTGAAAATAATTTTTCATCAATACGGCGTACAACCTGATTATAGAAAATATTTTGCCATGCCGTTTCATCCGTAAATCGCTTTGACGAACCCGCTGTAAGGTGCTGGGTTACGTTACTTAACAAAGAAACTTGTTGTGATGTGTCTGTTTTCCTAAACATATTTCTCTTGTTTATATTTCAATAACAAAGATAAGCATTACACTGTTAATTATCAAATATATATGTTCTACGTGGAACATATTACCCCTTGACTATTAGCACTTTATGACACTGTTGATAAGTTTTAAACCGCTGTCTATCAACCCGTTACAGAGGTAAGTTATTAGCAATTTTCACCCCGTTAGATACAAAATTATCTCACGGGGTGAAATGGCAAAAAAATCTTAATTTTGCACCTTACTTTTTAATCCCAGGCTCAAATATGAATAAAACTATTATTTTTTAGGTTTATCTTTTTGCAATAGTGCTTTTACTCTTATTGGAAGAAAATATCTGTTAAAATATAATCCGACAATGCCGGTAGCCCAAACAACAATTTTCACATCCATTGTATGATTAAAAAACAAACAAGAAACAGCACTTAAAGTGATTATTCCGAAAGGTGACCAAAAACCTTGGTCTTTTTTAATCAAAGAAAAAACTATCAACGGAATAATAATTAAAGATGCAAGCAGTTCATAAGGAATAAAAAATAAATATATTCCCATTAATGTTCCGGCAGCACGTCCTCCTTTAAAATTAAAGAAAACAGGATATCCATGTCCGATTATTGCACCGGCTCCGATTAGCCCCAGAGAAATTGTTGATAAATTAAAGAGATGATCGGCAATTAAAATAGGAATAAGAGCTTTAAAACCGTCTAAAAGTCCGGTTAAAATACCCCAAAACTTGCCTGTACTTTGAAAAGTATTATATGCTCCCGGATTATTATTGCCTAAATCTCTGATATCTTCACCTTTTACCAGTTTTGTAATAACATAGGAAAACAATATTGAACCTGTTAGATATCCTGATAATAAGCATATTATATAAGTTAGATAAATATCCATAATTTTTGAGTTTAAATAGTTATAGCAATAGTATATGATTTTGGTCCGCAGTGAACAGCACAGGATAAATCCGCTTTCCCTATAATAAAATCATCGCATGGTATTGTTTTTAATTTTTCTTTAAAATTGGAAATAGCATCAATATTATCTCCAAACCCAATAATATTTAATCTTTTAATGACAGTTACCGATTTTTCTTCCATTTTAGTTTTTATTAAATTAATAATTTTAGTATTTACTTGTTTAAATGTTCGTCCTTTATCAAGCGGGATCATTTGCCCGTCTTTGTCATCGCCCATCAGACCGAGAATCGGTGTAATTCGTAAAACAGACCCCATCAGAGCTTTTGCTTTTCCTATTCTGCCCCCTCTGTAAAGATAATTCAGGTCTGCCATAACAAAATAGTTAAATGTATTTTGAACAAGTTCCTGTGATAGTTTAACAATATCATCTGTATTATCATTATTTCTAATTATATCAATTACACCGAGAAGAACATTTCCTACACCTGCCATAACTTGTCTGCTGTCAATATTAATAATCGGGACAGTATTTTCATATACTTTTTTCACATTTTCAGCAACTGCAAATGAAGCATTAGAAAATACACTACTCATTACGACATGAATTATCAGATCGTATTTGTCTTTATTTTTTTCTACTATTTCAATGAGTTCTCCTTTTACAATCGAAGATGTTTTTGCAACAACTTTTTCTTTTACATATTTTTCAATCAGCCATTGTGCTGTATATTCGCTGCTGTCACGATATTCTTTATCGTTTATAATAATAGGGAATTTTAAGATTTCAATGTCTGAATAATTTACTTGTTCTTTTGAAAGACCAAGATTATCAGCTGTGATAATTAAGATTTTTTTCATTTTTTTAAATTTTATTCAAAAGTTAAATAATAATAATATTGATATTGACCACCGTAATATTCTTCAAATTCAAAATTAGGAAAATATTTTTTCAGTTTCGGAATAAGATTTTTTTCTTTTTTTGCAGAAATACCTTTGTATATTGATATCAGACTTTCTTCTTTTATCAGTTTTTTAATGGTATTATTGATAAGCATTTCTATATTTTTATTAGAAAGAATAATTTTTCCATTGTAAATTGTGAAAAAATCATTTTTGTTTACTTTTTTACCATCTTCCCTTGTAGTATCTCTGACAGCCCTGGCAATACCACAAAACCTAATATTATTAAGGCTGCTCATTATTGAGTCAAATATAGTGGTAATATCTAATTCTTTTGAAATATTCATCATCATACTTATAAGAGATATGACATTATTAGATTCAACAATATGAACATTTGGTTTACTGAGTGAAGCAGCATATTTTAATGACATTAAAATATCTTTATCATCGGCTGCAACGATTATGTTTTTTGTTCTTAATCTGTTTAACTCTTTAACGATACGTTCAACAGACGGCTTATTTTTTCCATAACAGAATACATCATCGGCACCGAGTTCTTTAAGAATTTCAGCAAATCCTTTACCGGAAACTAAACAAAAAACACTCTTTTCTCTTTCATAATCAATAGTATCATTACTTATAAGGTTTCTGTGTTGTTTTTTCATATCATCTACTTTGGTGAACACAAGTTCGCCGTATTTTGAAACCTCTTTAAAGACAGAATCGGGTTTATTGGTATGTATATGGACCTTAAATTTATCGTTGCTTTTAAGTATTATCAAGCTGTCTCCGTATTCGCCGATAACTTCTTTTATTTGTTCTTTCGATGATACTTTATTGGTTTTTAAAATAAACTCTGTACAAAATCTTTGTTTAATTTCCGGGTTCCATGAATTTTCCATATCTTCCAGATCACTAATAATTGCTTTTTTATTTAAAAGCCTGTTCCTATTGCTTTGCAGATTGTTAATTAAACGCTTAACATCTTCAATTATGTTAAGCAATCTTAAATTATGCAACTTTCCTATATCAAGATGCGGAAGCAAAGCAGTAAAGGAATTTTTATTAAAATTTGATAATTTATTATTAAGGTATTTTTTTGTTGCTCTATTTATATTAAGGATAATTGAAACGGGTAACCTACTAAGGGCTGATTCGTTATTTTTTAACTCCCTGTTAATTCCCTGAAGAATAATAATAAATCCTGCTCCGCCGGAATCTACAACACCTGCTTGTTTTAAAACCGGTAACATATCCGGGGTTTTTTTCAGGACTTCTTTTAAATACGGAATACATTTTTTTATAATAATAACAGGGTCATTTTCTTCTTTCATAAGTTCACCATACTTTTCTTTAAATTCACGCATTAAAGTAAGCATAGTTCCTTCCTGTGGATTTTCAGTGCCTTCGTAAGCATTTTTATATCCGTTTTCAAGAGCTTTAAATATGTTTTCTTTAGAAAAGTCGTTATTCTCAATTACTTGTGAGATACCCTGACAATAAAGAGATAAAATTACCCCTGAACACCCCCTGCTGTTTAGGAGCATTTGTTCGGCAAAATGGGTTAAGTATTCCCCCACTGAAATCGGGTTTTCGTTATAATCTTGTAAATTTGCTAATGCTCCCTGTACGGTTAAAGTCATATTAAGGCCAGTATCACCATCCGGAACTGGAAAAACATTTAGTCTGTTTATATATTCTTTATGTCGGTGGAGATACTTGTAGATATTCTCGATTCTTTCTCTTATTACTGCTGTTCTATTTTCTGTTTGTATCATAGAAGCTTAGTTTTATAATTGTTAATACTATTTCTTGCAACCAGTCTTTCTGTTTCTACTAACTTTTCGGCTTTAAAAAAGTCAAATGTTCCAGCAAAGTTATGAGAAATATTGATTAAAATATCGGGTTTGTATTTTTCGATATTCATAATTGATAAGCCGTGAGTAAGCAAACTTGTTGATTTTGTTAATAATAATGAAAAATAATTTAGCTTTTCTTTGCTGTTTTTGGGTAATATTTCATTTAATTTCTTTTTAAATTCTTTGATTTTTTGCTTGTAAAGCGAATTTTCAATTTCTTCTTTTTTGTTATTAATAACAGGTTTATTATAAGGGATATTTGCATTTACATAAGAAGGTACCAGCATGTCGTTTTCAATTCGTTTAACACGATTTAAGGGAATTGGATTAACAACACCTCCGTCAACAAGTATTGAGTTGTTTGTTTTTGCAGGTGTAAAAACTGCCGGAATTGCAACGGATGCCCGGGCAGCTTCATAAAAACTCCCTTTTGTAAAAACCACTTCTTTTTCATGGAGCATATCAGTGGTAACTGCTGCAAAAGAAATTGACATATCTTCAATATTTATATCGGGGATAAACGATTTCATTGTTTCAAAAACGCGCTCACCTTTTAGTAAACTATGTGTTGTTAGGGTAAAATCCATAAAGCCTCATACATCCTTTTTGTTGAAGTTGCTAATCCAATCGGTATAAGCATCTAATTGTCCCATGGCATAAAGCCCTCCAATAAATGCTCCTATAGAAGAGCCTGAAACGGAATCAATGGTAAACCCATGTTTTTCCAGTTCGGAAATAACTCCGATATGGGCAAGTCCGCGGGAACCGCCACTCGATAGCACTAATGCGACAGATTGTTTCATATTTTGAATTATCGTTTCAATTTTCTTACTGTAAAATCATCATCAGTCAACCCTGTGTCGTATTTTACATCCGACATTTGCATAATTGTTTTATGGTTCTTCTTCAAATTGGTCATTTCAATTTCTGCGACATTCCAGTAGTTGCCAATCTTTTTAAAAGTATATTTGGCTTCTTTTACTTTTGTATTACCTTTGTTGTAAAACTCCATATTAAATCGTTAATATCGTTCATCATCATTGGGAACCCGCCAAAGTATAGTGTTTCCGGCAGGTTCATATTTTTAATCTTGTCCTTTATTTCTTTTGCAATAGTTTGATTATCTGCATTCGGAAGAAGAGTGAACATAATTGCCGTCGCCTTACAGTCATCGGAAACGATTACCCCCCGGTACATGTCTTTTGACAGAACATAAGCTTCAAGGCTGTCTAAGTCAGATTGGTCTGTCGGTAATTCATATTCATCAACCAGCTTTCCTATTTCAATCCACCACTCGGAGCTTTTGATATCAAGAATATTCGTTAAACTTGTTACAGTGGAAACGCCTTGTGTGTATTTAATACTATCAGTAATTTGTTTAACATGTTTAATAACCTCTGCATTAAAAACATCTTTAGTTTCCAAAACAATCATACCCATATCATTTCCAGCAAATTCCGTTCCTATATCTTTATAGCGTTTGGCAGTCGGGTCATCATCGGGTAAAGAAGCAATAATATCAGGATTTATAGGCAAGTTTTTTAGTTGATAACCAAAGAAAATGGTTAATGCCAAAACAACTAAAACTATCAGCCATTTTAGTCTGATTATTAATTTTACAAATTTGTTCATGTTTTAATTTATTATTATTTATACTAATATCGTTTTATAGTCAGTTTTGATTAAAAAAAATCAGGTGGCTAAACCTTTTGTCAATATGTTTATTAACCCATCAAAATAAGATGAATATTTCTCGTATTTGTTTTGCAGAAAAAATGGTATTTCAAGACCTTTCAGAACCATTAAGAACACATCCAGCAAAACGTCAATTTCTGTAACTAAAGTAAACTCGCCTGTATGAACACCTTGAAGAATGATTTTCCTCAGGTTTTCTTTTTCCCACGTATCTAAATCAGTTCTAAGCTCGTCAATAAAGTGGAAGTGGTCAAAAAAATCGGCTCTTAACGTTTCATGGTAACTTGCTGTTGAATTAAGGATTTCCATTCTTTTGACAAAATAGCTATGCAGCTTTTGAGAAGTATCTAAATCAGAATTGTTAACAATAACTCCCAACTGACTTTTAAGGTTAGTAATTTCCTTTAAGATTACCTCCCTGAATAAATCCTCTTTGCTAACAAAATGGTAATATAACGAGCCTTTAGCTTTATGTGCAACCTTTGCGATTTCATCCATAGAGGTTTTGTGAAACCCGAACCGGCTAAACAGTTGGTTTGCAATTCTCAATATTTTATCTTTAGTAGAATCAATACCCATATTCTATTTGTACTAAAATTGTTTTATGGTACAAAAATAGAAATATTTTATCAATCCAAAAAATTTTATTCTTTCTTTTATACTGAAATGAATTTATTATCATAGCAATAGTGTGGTGGGGATATTGCAGCTCTTTTACAAGCCTTGGGACAGAGCGTAGGCTTGTGTGGGCTTGGAAATATGCTGCAATGTGGGAAGGGGGTTTCTTTTATCTCTTTTTTGCTTTATTCACTCAGTTGTTCTAAATTTACATGCCATAATATTATATATTTATATATACCGTTATTATTTGTTTTACAATAATTTTGAAAGCGATATTCAATGATTGATTCACACAGTATATCACAACAACATTCTGAAGATACCAATGCTGCTGCTATTGCTGCCAGTTTTGTCAACAGTACAGATCAGAATATTTTTCTCACAGGCAGGGCAGGGACAGGGAAAACAACCTTTCTGAAACGCATTGTCAACGATACGCATAAAAATGCTGTTGTAGCAGCTCCCACAGGCATAGCAGCTATCAATGCAGGAGGTGTTACTTTACACAGTTTGTTTCAGTTACCACTGGGAATATTTGTTCCATCCAACCGGCAGATTAACCCGGGCGAACTAAATGTTGAGATAAATACCCCATCCACAGTTATGAAGCATCTGCGCCTGAGCAAACCAAAGCGTCGGATGTTGCAACAAATGGAGTTGCTGATTATTGATGAAGTAAGTATGCTCAGGGCAGATATGGCTGATGCTATTGACATGGTATTACGCACAATTCGTCGTCGCAGAAATATGCCTTTTGGTGGTGTTCAACTTTTGCTGATCGGGGATATGCAACAACTTCCTCCCGTTGTGAAACACCGCGAATGGGATTACCTTAGCCCGTTTTATAACAGCATGTATTTTTTTGATGCCAGGGTGTTTGCAGGTAACCAACCGGTGTTTATTGAACTTGAAAAAATTTACAGACAACATGATGTAAACTTTATCGCGTTGTTAAATAAAGTCCGTGATAACCGGCTTGATACAGATGATATTGCTACGCTCAACAAACGTTATTATCCTGAATTGACAGAGGAACAGAAAAAAGGAGCTGTGTTTTTGACAACACACAACAGAAAAGCAGATGAACTGAATACAAAAAAATTGGAACAACTTCCCGGCAAATTATGGCGGTACGATGCTGAAGTGGATGGTGATTTTCCCGAACGCAATTACCCTGTTGAGGAACAACTGAAACTGAAAAAAGCAGCTCAAATCATGTTTGTCAAGAATGATTATTCAGGGGAACAACGCTATTTTAACGGGAAAATCGGGCACATTGCATCCTTGTGTATGGATGAAATTATGGTTGAATTTCCTGATGGAAGTGAGTCGGTTGTGCTTGAGGCTTATACATGGGAAAACAAACGATACAAGCTGGATAAATCATCTCAGGAAATTGAAGAAAAAATCATTGGCAGATTTAAACAATATCCCATCCGGCTTGCCTGGGCCATAACCATTCATAAAAGCCAGGGGCTGACGTTTGAAAAAGCCATCATTGATTTATCACAAGCCTTTGCCTCTGGCCAGACTTATGTGGCATTATCACGCTTAACAAGCCTTGAGGGTCTGATGCTGGCAAAACCGATGCCGGATTACAGTTTAAAAGCCGATAAAGCCTTGTCTGATTTTGTTAGCCAAACCAGTGAAATCACAGAGCTTAAAAGCACATTGAAAGATAAAGCTTTTGATTATACCCAACGGTTTTTACTGCAGGTGTTTGATTTTGGAAGCATCAATTATCAACTGAACGAACATCTGAAAACTTATAATAAGGAGAAAGCACGGTCTGAAAAACAAAAACATAAAAGTTTAGCTCAAAATGCACTGACATCTGTAAAAGAAATGCAGGCCACGGCACTACGTTTTCAGAATCAGATAAAAAAACTGATGTATCAGCGGGAGAAAGATAAACTGGCATACCTGAAAAATAGGGTAGAGGCTGCTAAACAATATTTTGAACCTAAGTTGCAGCAGCACAGTCAACATTTCGACAAGAAACAAAAAGAACTTGAGCATATAAAAGGCACCAAACAATTTCGAAATGAGCTTGAAGATATCGAGGGTTTGTTTTTCAGTAAGATGAAAAGCATGGTTAAGGCCATGATGTTGCTGGATGCACTTATTGTCGGAATCGAACCTGATGTGAAGAAAATTAAGGCAAATCAAAACAGGTTGCACACAGAATACAACATGTCGAAAATCAAAAAAGAGAAATCAAAAAAGCCGGATAAAAAAGACAAAAGCAAAGGGAAAAAGAGCCAGTCTCCCAGTGCGGAAATAAGCCTGAATATGTACAAAGATGGGAAAAACCCGGAAGAGATTGCCTCAGAACGGGGCCTGGTATTATCTACAATTGAAGGGCATCTCAGCCAGTGTGTTAGCAAAGGCCTGATTCCGGCTTCGGATTTTGTCAGTGAAACCTGTATCAAGGAAGTGGTGAAAGCTTATCATGATACAGGAAGCCCTAACTTATCAGATATAATCAAACAACTGGATAAAAAATATTCCTATTCCGACTTGCGGTTCGCGTTATCAGGCTATTTCGCCGGGTTGAAAAATGAATGAATCCAGAAAAATCAAAATCTTGCTATTAATCAAATTTTTCCACAATGGATTTGATTTCTTCAATCTTTTTGTTTAGTATGTCTTTGTTGCTGGCTTCTGCAATCAACCTCAGATACGGTTCAGTATTGGAGGGGCGGATATTGAACCACCAGTCCGGGTAATTCAATCTGTAGCCGTCGAAATCCAGGAAAGAATCCGGTTCTTTCTGTTTTACAAAATAGTCTTTAACCGCTTCCATGGCTTCTTTTTTCTGATTGATTTTAAAATTGATTTCGCCGGAACTGTAGTAACGTGATATTTCAGAAATGCGTTCTGACAGGGATATACCTTTATTTTTTAGATTTTTGAGCACTTGCAGCACAATCAGGCATGCCAGCAGTCCGGAATCAGAATAATAAAAGTCTTTAAAATAATAATGGCCGGCGAGTTCCCCGCCATACAAACCGTTAATTTCTTTCAGTTTATTGGCAGCATAAGCACGTCCCACACGCCAGGTGTGCATGTCAATGTCATATTTGTTGAGGTATTCAGCTACCGATTTGGAGGTGCGAATATCCTGAATGAGCTTAGTCCCTGGTTTTAAGCGATCTTCAAAAAAATCACCGATAAAAGCGATCATAAGGTCAGGCGAAATAAATTCAGCATTTTCATCCACAAACATTACCCTGTCAGCATCCCCATCAAAGATGATTCCTATGTCTGCGTTTTTTGTTTTCACCAGCTTTTTCAGGTCTCGTAAATTCTCCGGCTTAAGCGGGTTCCCATCGTGATTGGGAAACGTACCATCCGGTCTTTCGTAAATGTAAGTTGGGCGTTTTTTGAGCAGGTCTTTTATGAATGGCCCGCCCATGCCATGGCTTGCATCAATAACAATGTTCAGTTCGCTGATGTCGGGTTTATATTGCCTGAGGAAATCCAGGTAGGTGTCACGGTAATCCAGTGCCCTGTAAAAACCGGGTTTTTTAGCGGGAATCATATCTTCATTGTTCACAATAAGCTTTTCAATGTCTTTAAGGCCTGTATCGTATCCAACAGGAGTTGCATCCATACCTGAAACTTTAAACCCGTTGTATTCTGCAGGGTTGTGTGAAGCGGTAATTTGAACGGATGCCGGAAAGCCGTATTTGGCTGTCCCCCAATAAATCATTGGTGTGGTGGTGAGCCCGGCGTCAAAAACATTGGCTCCTGCATCCATGATGCCTTCTGCAATGGCATCAAAAAGGCTCTCGGAGCTGTCCCGCATGTCTCTGCCAATCAAAACTTTGTCGGCGATGAGAACATGAGGCAGAAAATAACCAATTTTATAAGCCAGTTTTTCGTCAATATCCTGTTTGTAAATTCCTCTGATGTCGTACGCTTTAAATGCTTTCATAAAATAAATATTTTGTAATTAAACAGTTGTTAATTATGTTGTTTTGCCGCAAATCAAATCAATTGGCAATATAAGCTATTTTATCTCCTTTTCTAAATCCCATTTTCAGCAGTCCCAGGGCAAAGAATCTTGAATAAATGACGTAATCTGTAGCTGAGAATTTTATCCAGTTCCCTTTATTTTTTTTGTCTTTTGTCTTTTGCCTTTCATTGTTCTGTGAATGGTTACAATTTGTTTAATGGCGGCCTCTTTCCCCGGGGAGATCATCAAAAGGGCAGGAGCTGCAATTGATGGGATGTTTGATTAGAGTTGTCAGCCAGTAACGTATCCCCAGCGTAAACGTAAATGCTTTCCATTCATGGCCATACATTGCAGAGGCTGTGATATCCCAATGCTCGGTAAGAAAAAACTTGTATTCCAGTTCTCCAAGTACATAAAATTTATTTTCCCATTTTCCATTGAGATTGAAATTCCCTTCCTCTATATAATTATTGTATTGATGCCAGTCCTCCCTGAAATTATAGGTGGGGCCAACAGCCAAATCAAATGATGACCTGAATATTTGTAAAATCCTGTATTTGATGCCGACATGAAAAAACAAAGCAGGTTGAGCAGCTCCATCCACATAAAACCCAGGCATAAACCGCCAGGATAATTTAGTGCCTCGGAGGTAAGTTTCAACGGATACCATAAGGTTTGGTTCTACAACCCATTGAGCGTTGGCATCAAGGGCATTTTCATATAAATGCCGGTTTTTGGTATCTAAGGGATGATATCCCAGAAACCCGCCTTTTGGATGAATCATTGTTTGTGCAAAACATGGGACAATCAAAACTGCAAACAACAAAGCAAACAATATGCGTTTGATCCTTATCATGCTGTAAAAATAAATAAAATTTATAAATTAAATTGTTAACCCCGTTGAAAATTTTCTACGGGGTTAACAACGGTTAAAAACTGTTAATAATGGTTAAAATCGGTTACTTATGAAATGTCGATGTTTTAAGAAATAATACATATCGCAACCGTTTTTAACCAGCGTTAACCGAGGTTAACTGTCTATGTGAACAAATTATTCAATTTCTTAGCGCCTTTCCGTCCCTGCCTACCGGCAGGCAGAGCTTGCCCGGCGACAGACGGGTTTGCGGTGAAAATCAAATGCGTCTGAATAGTTAAGTTTTTTTTAATTTTAGCACTGAGTAGTTTCTAAATTTTTATTATGCAAGTTAATCATGGCATTTTACCAGGTTGGGAAACATTGTTATGGTGTCATTACAATACCCCGGCTGATAATCAATTTTGAATGTGAATTTTATCTCAGATTGATACCAGGTACTTTTTATCTGATTCATGAGTCCAGTCTAATAAGTCAAAAAAATGAAAAATGCTACCAAGACACCAAGAGCTACAAAAGGCTGAATAATAATATTTTAAGTTTTGTAATACTTTGTGTCTTTGTGTCTTCGTGGCAAGTCAATGACTTTTTAGACTGGGCCCATTGCCATCTCAAAAGAATCCGTTATTTGTGGTTTGATTTTCAACAATAACAGATGTGGTGACAATAATCAATTAAATATTTATTACAGCTTACATAATAAAATGATTGTTATCACAAAATCCCTGATTTCCAGGTTTGCTGCTTATCAAAAAACAGAAATCAAAAAGCCCTTGTTCCTATATTTCCTTGTTATGATGCTGCTGCTTTTGTTGTGGTTTAAATTGAATATAATGATCAGGCAATTAATGATTTATATATGGGTGTTTACAATGCTTCGTAAAAACGCATGTCATCTGTTTTCATCTGCAAGCACTAAATGGAAAATGTGTGATAAGTGCCAAGCATGACAATAATCATATTGTACAGCATGTTGAAATATAATCAGTAGCATGAATGAAAAAGAAATAATTTATTAGTTTTGTGTCATCATAAATTGAAAAAACCCATAAAAATGTCAAAACCTGTAAAGATCAGCAGAGGACTTGATATTCCTATAAAGGGGAAAGCAAAACCAACAGAGACGGAGACAGAAAAACCATTGTTATATGCATTAAAACCCACAGATTTTCATGGCCTTAGGCCTAAGGTTGTTGCTAAACCCGGGATGCATGTAAAAGCTGGTTCTGTTGTTTTTTATAACAAGTTTCATCCAGATGTGAAATTTTGTTCCCCTGTCAGCGGGGAAGTAATTGATGTAATCAGGGGAGAAAAAAGAAAAATCCTTGAAATCATCATTAAATCAGATGGGAAACAAGATACCGAAACCTTTGATATCCCCGATCTCAATGATGCAAAATCCGGGGATATAAAATCGGTGATGTTGGAATCAGGGTTGTGGCCGTTGATTGTACAACGTCCCTTTGGGATAATACCTCCACCAGGGGATAGTCCGGATGCCGTGTTTGTATCCCTTTTCAATACAGCACCATTGGCGCCGGATATGGATTTTGTCATGAAGGATCAAACCGATGATCTAAAAACAGGGGCAGAGGTAATGCATAAACTTACAGGGAAAAATATCCATTTTGGCCTGTCTGTCAATTCAGATGACAAGTTATACAACGATATCCCGCACGCTGAATTTTATCATTTTAAAGGACCGCATCCTGCCGGCAACGTAGGAACTCAGATCAATAAAATCAGGCCTATCAATAAAGATGAAATTTTCTGGACACTTAAACCACAGGATTTAGCTGTCATTGGTAGGTTTTTTAGGGAGAAATCCTATAAACCATGGCGAAAAATAGCTTTTGCCGGTTCTGAGCTGAAAGAAACGTTTTATGCCAAAGTATTACCCGGTGCTTCACTCAAGCATATTGTGGAGCAATACAGGACACAGGACAACGTAAGAATGATAGGGGGAGATGTGTTGACCGGAAGCAAACTCAACGACAATGCTTTTTTGGGCTATCATGACGACATGATTTCGGTGATTCCCGAAGGCGATTATTATGAGTTTTTTGGATGGGTAAAACCTGGATTTAATAAATATACAGCTTCACGGAATTATTTTTCATGGATGATTCCCGGCAAAAAATACCGGCTGAATACCAATTTTCACGGTGGACATCGTGCTTATGTCATGACCGGTGAATATGAAAAGGTTTGTCCATTGGATATATATCCTTTGTATCTTATTAAAGCTTGCCTCACAGAAGATATTGATAAGATGGAAGAACTGGGTATTTATGAGGTGCTGGAAGAAGACCTGGCACTGTGCGAATTTGTGTGTACTTCCAAAACCGAAGTGCAGCAAATATTAAGGGAATCTCTGGATATGTTAAGAAAAGAATTGAGTTAATCATGAAAATACTAAAACAATGAGTAAACTCAGAAAATATGTAGATAAATTTAAGCCGCATTTTGAGAAAGGTGGAAAGTTTTATAAACTGCATTCGACATTCGAAGCTTTTGAATCTTTCTTGTTTGTGCCTGACAAAACCACAAAAACAGGTGCACATATACGCGATGTCAACGACATGAAACGTACCATGATAATTGTGGTTATCGCATTGGTCCCCGCACTGTTGTTTGGCATCTGGAATACCGGGTATCAGCACTTTCTGGCCATGGGGCAAAGTCCGGAATTCTGGCCGTCTGTATGGTATGGTTTTCTTAAAGTATTCCCCATTGTAGTTGTATCTTATGTTGTCGGCCTTGCCATTGAGTTTATGTTTGCCCAAATCAGGCACCATGAAGTCAATGAAGGGTTTCTGGTAACGGGGATGCTGATACCGCTTGTCATGCCACCGGATGTTCCATTGTGGATGGTGGCTGTGGCTACCGCTTTTGCTGTTGTCATAGGAAAAGAAGTGTTTGGCGGAACAGGGATGAACATATTGAACCCGGCACTGACAGCGCGTGCATTCCTGTTTTTTGCTTATCCTGCCTGGATGTCCGGCGATAAAGTGTGGGTTGGAGGTATGGTTGATGGCCAGGCGCTTGATGCCTATAGCGGAGCAACACCGCTTGCCCAGGCAACACAGGGGAGCATTGATTTTACCCTCGGTAATGGCAACAGCATTGATCTTATCGACATGGTTGTTGGAACCATCCCGGGAAGCATTGGTGAAACCTCTAAAATTGCCATTCTCCTGGGTGCAATGATCTTATTGTTTACGGGTATTGGTAGCTGGCGTGTCATGTTGTCTATGTTGGCCGGGGGGTTGACCATGGGGATTATCTTTAACCTTGTTGGCGCAAATCCGTTTATGGAAATCCCTTTCTGGGAACACCTGCTTATTGGTTCGTTCTTTTTTGGCATGGTGTTTATGGCTACAGACCCGGTAACAGCAGCACAAACAAACAGGGGGAAATGGATTTACGGTTTTTTGATCGGATTGCTTGCTATTCTTATCCGTGTTGTAAATCCGGCCTATCCCGAAGGAACCATGCTGGCTATTTTGCTTATGAATGTGTTTGCTCCGCTCATTGACCATTATGTGGTGCAGGCCAATATCAAGAAACGGAAAAAAAGACTTAAAACTGCCTGATTATGGATAAAAACAGTAACACATACATTTTTCTTTTTGCCATCATCATGATTGTGATTGTGGCGGTGGTGTTGTCGGTGATTTCTACACAATTGCAACCACTGCAAGACAAAAATGTGAAAGTGCAAAAAATGCAGGATATTCTTGCTGCCATGCGTATTGAAACCACCGCTGAAGAAGCTGTGGACGATTATGAAACATACATCATAAACAGTATGGTAGTGAACAGCCAGGGTGAAACCATCGACAGTGTTAAAGCCTTTAATGTTGATATGAAAAAAGAACTGGCAAAACCGCTGGAGAAAAGAAATTTACCCCTGTATATCGGGAAAAACCAAAAAGGCGAAACAAAATACGTTATTCCGTTGAGAGGCAAGGGCTTGTGGGGCCCGATATGGGGGTATATAGCATTGAGTGATGATTATAATACCGTTTATGGAGCCAGTTTTTCACATGATGCTGAAACACCCGGACTTGGTGCAGAGATTAAAACCCCGGCATTTGAAAATCAATTCTGCAACAAAGAAATCCTGGATGAAAACGGGGAATTTGTTTCCGTGGATGTTATCAAAGGTGGTGCCCCCGATGATGATGTCAATGCTGTGGATGCTATCACGGGAGGTACAATCACAAGCCATGGCCTGAGAGATATGCTGAAAAATTGCATCAAACCATACATGAGTTATTTCGATAAGCAAACATCAAAACCCATAGGAGAATAAACCATGAGTAAAATGAAAGACCCGTTATTTTCCGCAAAAAACATGCAACTGCTCAAAGAGCCGTTGAACAAAAATAACCCCATTACCGTTCAGGTGCTTGGGATTTGTTCAGCGCTGGCAGTAACTGTCCAACTGAAACCTTCTGTCGTCATGGCACTCAGCGTTATGTTTGTCATGGGGTTCAGTAACCTGATTGTTTCGTTCTTGCGTAAAACAATCCCCGTCCGCATACGGATAATTTTACAATTGATGGTGATTGCTTCCCTTGTGATTATCGTTGACCAGGTGTTGAAAGCCTACCTTTTTGATGTGAGCAAACAATTGTCTGTTTTTGTCGGGCTGATAATTACCAATTGCATCATCATGGGAAGACTTGAGGCCTTTGCCCTGCAAAATAAACCCTGGCCTTCGCTCCTTGATGGCATTGGTAACGCTGCAGGCTATGGTGCTATCCTCGTTATCGTCGGATTTATACGTGAATTGTTTGGTTCCGGCACAATATGGGGATACCAGGTAGTGCCACAGGGCTTGTTTAATATTGGATATGAAAACAATGGCTTGTTTATTCTTCCGCCAATGGCATTGATCATTGTTGGAATCATTATATGGATACAACGCTATAAAAATCGTGAACTCATCGAAGAAAAATAAATGCCATGGAAAACTTATTTAACATATTTGTCAAATCCATTTTTGTTGAGAACATGGTGTTTGCCTATTTCCTGGGCATGTGTTCTTACCTCGCTGTTTCAAAAACAGTTAAAACAGCTGCTGGTTTGGGAATAGCAGTGATATTTGTGTTGGGAATTACCGTGCCAATCAATTACCTGATACAAAATTACTTTCTGGTAGATGGCGCGCTGTCATGGATTAGCCCTAAGCTTGCTGATGTTGACCTGGGATTTTTACGCTTTATTATTTTTATTGCTGTGATTGCCTCCATGGTGCAACTCGTGGAAATGGTGATTGAAAAATTTTCCCCCACATTGTATGCCAACCTCGGTATCTTTTTGCCCTTGATTGCGGTGAATTGTGCCATCCTGGGTGGTTCCCTTTTTATGGCAGAACGTGAATACAATACCATTGCCGAAGCTACATCCTACGGGCTTGGTTCAGGTGTGGGTTGGCTTTTGGCTATTGTGGGTATCGCTGCAATCCGGGAAAAGATCAAATATTCCAATGTTCCGGCTCCACTACGGGGGCTTGGTATTACCTTTATCATTACAGGCCTGATGGGTATTGCTTTCATGGGCTTTATGGGAATTGAGTTGTAACCTCACAAAACAAATTGAATTATGATATTATTGACAAATCAGATAATTGTTATCGCTGCCGGCATTGTTGTATTCCTGGTTGTTATATTGGTATTGGTTATCGTGTTGTTATATGCAAAGAAAAAACTTACTCCCCAGGGTGAAGTAAAAATTACCATCAATGATGACAAAGAAATAAAAGCCAGCCCCGGCTCAAATCTACTGGATACACTGGCTCAACAGGAATTGTTTTTGCCTTCTGCATGTGGAGGACAGGGTACATGCGGAAAATGTAGATGCCAGGTGTTTGAAGGGGCAGGTGATATCCTGATGACGGAAACCGGATTTTTTAGCCGTAAGGAACAGAATAATTACTGGCGTCTGGCGTGCCAGGTAAAAGTCCGCAATGACTTGAAAATTGGTGTGCCTCCCGAATTTCTTGACATCAAAAAGTGGGAGTGCGAAGTGATTTCAAACAAAAATGTGGCAACCTTTATCAAAGAATTTGTGGTGAAATTACCGGAAGGTGAAAGCATGGATTTTCGGCCGGGTGGATATGTGCAGATTGATGTGCCTAAGATAGAAGTGGATTATAAAAAAGATATTGATGTTGAGGATGAATACCGGGAAGACTGGGATAAACTCAAGCTGTGGGATTTGAAAATGCGAAACCACGAACCTACTTTCAGGGCTTATTCTATGGCCAATTATCCGGTGGAAGGGAACATCGTTAAATTGAACATTAGGATTGCCACACCGCCATGGGATGCCAAAAAGAACAGGTTTAAGAATGTGAATTCCGGTGTATGTTCATCTTACATCTTTTCACGTAAACCCGGTGATAAAGTGACCATTTCAGGCCCTTATGGTGAATTTTTCATCAAAGAAACCAAGCGCGAAATGATGTACATCGGAGGAGGAGCAGGGATGGCACCTTTGCGTTCACATATTTTTCATCTGCTCAAAACTGAAAAATCAGACCGCACAATTTCATTCTGGTACGGTGCGCGATCCAAACGTGAAATGTTTTATGAAAATGAATTCAGGGAACTTGAAAAAGAATTCCCCAATTTCACATTCCACGTTGCCCTTTCTGATCCGCTGCCCGAAGATAACTGGGATGGTTATACCGGGTTTATCCACTCTGTGGTTGAAAAAGAATACCTCTCTAAACTCGAAGAACCAGACGAACTGGAATATTACCTGTGCGGACCTCCATTGATGAATGATGCTGTGCTCAAAATGCTGGATGACTACGGGGTGCCTGAAGAGATGATTGCTTACGATGATTTTGGAGGATAAATTTCCCGGTAACAGGAGGTAACATCATGAAACATGCTTATATTATCACATTGGTGTTTGCCGGATTAATAGCGGTTGTGCTTTTTTGCTGTACCAATAAGAAAGAAAATTATTATAAATATCAAGGGCAGATTCAGGGTACGTATTTTAAGGTCATTTACGAATCCAATACTGATTATGCCCCCCAAATTGATTCCTTGCTGAAACGGTTCAATCAAAGTTTGAATAATTACGATTCAAGCAGCCTGATCTCTCAAATCAATCGCAACGAGCAGGTAAAAACAGATTCATTGTTCAGTACCATGTTTGCGGCTGCAAAGGAAGTGTGGAAAGCCTCAGGTGGTTATTTTGACATTACCATTGCTCCTGTGGCCAATGCGTGGGGTTTTGGTTATAAACCCGGACACATGCCTGATTCCACAGAAATTGACAGCCTCATGCAATTTGTGGGCATGGAAAATATCTTTCTTATCAAGGGTGTTGTGGGGAAACTTGATGAGCGCGTTGAAATCATTGGCAATGCCATAGCGAAAGGCATGTCTGTGGATTATCTGTCACAATACCTTGAATCAAAAGGAATCAATAATTTCCTCGTCGATATTGGTGGTGAGATCAGGGCCAGGGGTAAATCTCAAAAAGGAAAAACATGGGTGGTCGGTATTGACAAACCCTTTGTTGACAGCATGGCAAAAAAAAGAGAAATTGAAGGAAAAATTGCATTGGATGGTATGGCTGTTGCTACATCAGGAGATTATAGAAAGTACAAAATTCAAAACGGTGTAAGGTACGGGCATTCCATCAATCCCAAAACAGGTTATCCGGCAGGGTCTGAGATTTTGTCAGCAACGGTTATTTATCCCCAATGCATGTATGCAGACGCCTGGGCCACTGCTTTTATGGCCATGAAAACACCGGATGAAGCCCTGGATATGGTCAACAAAAACGATGAATTGGAAGCCATGTTTATTACCCAGAATGAAGAGGGAGCCTACATCACGCATACATCCGCCGGATTTGATGAGCTTATAAATAACAATTGATCCTTCTCAACTCGCTTATAAATCTCAAAAGATTATCCCTCCTCTGTCAAACTTTTTTATCATTCTTTTGTTGTAATCAAAAATGCCCTGATATAGATTGTGGAAAAGAATAAAACAAATATGAATAAGCCTGTTATCAAACAGCCTGAGAAACTTCAGAGTTACATTGATTATTTTACCAACATCAAGGAAGATGATTACATTACCTATGTGGATGATCATTGCTTTGAATACACTCAGCAATTCAATGATTTTATTCAGCAACTGCATGATTCAAACATGGTGGAAAATTACGATCACCTGATTCAATCTATAACTGAATATCCCGAAGACGATGAAGCAAGGTGTGAAGCTTTTTCCGGATGGATGCGGGAATTAAACCGCACACTTAGCCGCCCCTGTGATTTAAGGGAAGCCGATATTTGTTTTTTGAGAAAAGCCTTTCTGACGCTTGTCCGCATGGAAAAAATCTTTCCCGGCTCCTGGGGCATTGATGTCGAAACTGGCACATGGATAAAATTGCTCAATCAGTTCAAAAAATTGTACAACGCCGGAAAAGTAAACACAGCATCCTGATATTTTTTGTAACAAATGGGTCGTAATGTTTCTGTTTTTGGCTGCATATTGCATAGCATAATGAAAACCAAATTCAGTTCATTTGTGAACCAACACCAAAGGCTACCGCAGAAACCAATACGTTTCTATCATCTCTCCGTCTCACCATCACCAAAGCACTCCATCTCCCTATTATTCCAACTCGCTTTCGTGCTTTTGTTCCTTCACCCTATCGTGCCTTCGTTCTTTCGTGTTACGTCTTTCGGGTTCGCCAGCTTGCCCCATCGCCCCATCGCCAACTCGCCCTTTCGTGCTTTCGTGCTTTCGTTTTTTTGGGCAGCAGGATAATGTTTGCACCAACTCAACATGGTCTCCGCCTATGCCTGCTATCTGCCACCGCCTATGCCTGTTTTTGCCATATAACTGCAAAACAGGAGTTCCCCGTCTTCACTGCGTTACGCCGGGCAAGCTTCGTCACTCTGTTTGCAGTGCAAAAAACAAGGCATAGCCGGCGGCAGGATATTCGGCGCCGGCGGGCTGCATAAACAGGCAGATTCTCTTTTTCAAATTACTAGTGTAAAGTCAAGCCTAACCTGAATTATTCATAAATTTTCAGAATAGATATATCATTAGCCCCGCCTTTTAAGGCGGGGCTAAGGATAAAAGCACTATGCTCTCTGCGAAATTTTGAAAATTTTATTTCTTTATTTTATAAAATTTTCAAAATTTCGCAGAGGTGGGTGTTGCTTAAAACTATACCCCGCCCTGAAGGACGGGGCTAATGATAATAAAATATAATTTAATTTATGAATAATTCAGCCTAAAATGTTGCTTAAGTTGAAGCGTTTTTTTTGCGTTTCCTGCCATAATTTGTTTACTTTTGGACGATTAATAAAGCGTTATAAGACACATTAAAGGCATAATTGAAATGAAAAGTTGCCCTGATAATACGATAAAAACTAAGCACTTAAAAAAACACTGGGTGGTAGTTTACACGAGACACAGGTGTGAAAAAAAACTGTATGCCTCCCTAATAAATCAGGGTATTGAAAGCTTTTTGCCTTTGTATTCAACCATAAGACAGTGGAGCGACCGCAAAAAGAAAGTTGAATTGCCTTTGTTGCCTGGGATAGTATTCATTAAAACCAATCTAAAAGAATTAAAAAATATTTATAACATTCCACTGGTATCCGGGATTTTGAAAGAATATGGAGAACCGGGCATTGTTCACGACGAAGAAATAAGAAACCTGAAAATCATTGCCCGCGAATGGAGCGGCAACAACATCCGTTCGTGTAAAGCAGATCAATATAATACCGGCGATTATGTCCGGATAAAACGAGGTGATTTTAAGGGCCTTACAGGCTGGTTAACAGAAATAAAAGGGCGATACAGGCTGGTAATGGAATTGAGTGCCATCAATACCAGTTTTGTGATAAACCTGCCTGCCTCGCAGGTGGAAAAAATCGCTCAGAAAAAGGAAACACAAGTGTCATAGACGCACCGCTGTAAATTCCTGAATTTCTGGTTGTAAGCACAAAAGGATGTGACTTGCAGTGGCGAAGCTGTGTATTTTTGTCTACAGACCGTGTCCGGCGGAACGGAGTGCAGACGGATTGACACAGATGGAGATACGAAGGAAATCCACAGATTTGTACTGCTGAATTTCAATTGTAAAATTAAAGTCTAAAAAATAAACCAATGGAAATTGCAAAACCATTCTCCAATAAGAAAGAGACATTCAATATTATTGGTGCAGCAATGGAGGTACACAAAGAACTTGGATCAGGCTTTCTGGAAGCCGTCTATCAGGAGGCTTTGGAAATTGAATTAAACAGCCGAAACATACCCAACGACAGAGAAAAAAGGCTCAAAATTTATTACAAAGGAAAAAAACTTAAAAAGGAATATGTGGCTGATTTTATATGTTATGAAAATATTATAGTGGAGTTAAAAGCTTTGTCTGAATTCACAGGTGAACACCAGTCACAATTAATAAATTACTTAACTGCCACAAAAAAGAAGACTGGATTACTTATTAATTTTGGAGCTAAAAGCCTTGAATATAAAAGATTGGTAAAATAATATTCGAAAGACAGCTAATCCGCGAAAATCTGTCAAATCCGTGTTATCAGTGTTCCAAACCCCTGTCGAAGACAGCCAATCAGTGGAAATCCGCCAAATCCGCGTCATCAGCGTTCCATAAACCTGTCGAAGACAGCCAAAATCCGCGAAAATCCGTGCAATCCGCGTCATCAGTGTTCCAAACTCCTGTCGCAGACAGCTAATCCGTCTCCATTGCATTACGCCGGACACTGTCCGCGAAAATCCGTCAAATCCGTGTCATCAGCGTTCCATAAACCTGTCGCAGACAGCCAATTTGTGTTAATCTGTGCCAATCCGTCTGCACTCCGTTCCTCCGGATACGGTCTGTGGACACAACAAATCAATCAACATGAAAATACTAG
>JAYENB010000191.1:0-12367 GCA_034721855.1 Bacteroidota bacterium | reverse complement strand
CAATTACCTCGCCCTTCAGGGCGGGGTGCAAGGACTTCAGCCACCTTTATTCCGCCCTTCAGGGCAATTACTCCGGTTTCAGGGCGAATTATACTTGCCTTCAAGGCAATTACCCCGCCCTTCAGGGCGGGGTGTAAGGCTTCAGCCACGCCCTATTTTGCCCTTTAGGGCAGAGTTAGAACGGTTGGGCTATGCGTAGTGCGGTTTTTTGAAGAACTTCACTTTCATTTTTTTTTGAATATCGAACACCGAACACTGGTTAACGATTTTTAATTTACCCCGTTGGATATTCAGACCATAGATTTATATACAGCCAAATGGCTGAATCCTACGGGGTTTATGTTTGATTGAATTATTTATGATTTTTCTGTGCAGTATTAATACTTTTTACAAAAACTGTAACTAATCAGTGTCAGCAAAAGTAGCTCATCACCGCAAAGACACGAAAGCACGAAAGCACGATGTCATACTTTCATGCTGTCGTTATATCGCCCCATCGCCCTATCGTGCCTTCTCGTTATCGTTATTTCTTAGCGTCTCTCCGTCTTCACTGGGTTACGCCGGACACGGTCCCGTCTTTGCGGTGAAAATTGTATGCGTCTGATTAGTTAATTGTAGTTTAATAGAGCCTAAAATATTAATCCACACACCAGGTTACCAGCACATCTGACATGTTTTTGTAAAAACAACTGTAATGCTTGTTTTTACTGTCAACACCGATGTATTGTTTATCAGCATCGTGAGCAGTGACTTTCATTTGTTGTTTAAAATTACTCAGATGGTTGTTGATTTTGAAAATGCTTTCTTTTGCCGACCAGAACAATGTGAGCAAACGTATGTCATCAGAGGCCATTTGTTTTTCGCTGTGTGATAAAAATTTGCCGGCAGCTTTTCTGATGCGGTTGCCGGGAATTTCAAGATCAATACCTACAGGTAATTGTGAAAGGGCAATGGCTGCATGCGTTTTACAGTGTGAAATACTGATGTTGTATCCACTGTTTTTCAGTTGAGGCCGCTTTTTATCATAAGTCAGGTTATTATCCAGCCCCACCTGGTGTAGCAAGTGTCTGATCGCCAGAAACTCCCGCTTTCTTTGGGGGTTTCTGAGTTTGTCTATGTGTTTTTTGTCTTTTTCGGACAATGATATTGTTTCCCCTGTATAATGACGTGGCAATTCCTGCATATAAATGGTTATGTCTTCCGATGGTATAATGTGATGAATGATCATAATTAATTCCAGTTTGTCGTTTCAATTAAATGTGTGATATCCTTTTTTACAAAACCCAAAACAGGGGCAATGCTGTCTTTATTGGGCTTCATACCAAAATAAAGTGATCCCCTGACAAAATGTTTAGTGCTGTCAGTCATATAAAACTGCACCCATGAGGCCACATTGCCTTTAAGCTCGTACATAATGCCATATACGTTGGAAGTATCATCCGCATAGGCTGTTTCATTGATGGCTGATGCTTTAACTGTATGTTTGTACACCATTTCCCTGGTGTCTTCGGTAAGCGTTTTAAGATCGTTGTTTACTTTTTTATAAGTAAAATAAACAGTGGCTTTGTGGAGGGGGAAATATAAGTTTAACCAACAGGGATGCTGTTCTTTACCCTTGAGCACAATTGCATATTCCGGATAATCAAAATGATAGGGGCATGCTCCATTATACCTGATGTAATTTTTTTCGGGAAGGTCAATGCGAAAATATCCTTTGGGTTTTGGATTGGGCTGGTTGTTTTTACAACTGTAAGTGACCATTCCAGCCACCATCAAAACAACACACAGCAGGCATAATTTCTCATGCTTCATCATCGTTAACATACACTTTTATGGATTTAATGCGTCGGTTGTCAACCGATTTGATTGTAAAAACATAGTTCTTATACGGGACATTTTCATTTTTGTCAGGCATTTCTCCTTTAATTTCAAGGATAAGGCCTGCCAGGGAATCTGCATCTCCTCTGATCTCATCAAATGTTTTGCTGTCGCACTCTACAATTTTACAAAAATCATTCAGAGATGTCCGGGCGTCAAATTCCCAGGTTTGTTTGCTTGTTTTTACGTAAAAATTTTCTTCTGTATCCGATTCATCAATGATTTCACCTACAATTTCTTCAAGGATATCTTCAAGTGTAACCAGTCCGCTTGTGCCTCCATATTCATCCACAACAATGGCGAGGTGAATTTTTTTCTGTTGGAATTTTTCAAGCAATGCGGATATTTTTTTTGATTCAGGCACAAAATAAAAATCCCGGATGAGATTTTGCCATTTAAAATCTTTTTTATCTTCCTGATTGAGGTATGACAACAGGTCTTTAGCGTAAAGCATGCCCTGTATATTATCGAGATTGTCTGTAAATACAGGCAACCTGGAAAATCCAGATTCCACAATGACCGACAATACCTTGTTGATATCTGAAGAAACATCAAGCCCGACAATGCTAAGCCTTGGTTTCATAATTTCTTTGACCTGGATGTTGCTGAAATTAACAATCCCCTCCAGCATTTCCTTTTCATCAACAAGGTTTTCTGAAGCCAATTCAATGGCCTGGCTCAGTTCGTCCATGCTGATGTTTTTGTGCCGCTTTCTCAGGCGCTTATTGATGACATTTGTACTTTTGGTAAGCAATACTGACACCGGATAAAATATTTTGCTGATCAGATGAATCGGGATAGCCATACTCATGGCATATTTACGTGCAAACTTATTGGCATACACTTTTGGCATAAGTTCTCCAAAGAGCAAAAGCAAAAAGGTAACAACCACCACCTGTATAAGAAACCGCAGGGCTTCGGATTCGATAGTATAGAGCAGGGGGGATGTGACATAAGCAGAAAGAATGACAATCCCTACGTTGATGAAATTGTTAGCGACCAAGATTGTGGCAAGCAAAAATTCAGGTTTATCCAACAACAACAAAACCACTTTGCTTACCCTGTTGTTTTTTTCTGCAATGATCTGCTTATCGGCAGGCCTGAGTGAAAAATACGCCACTTCAGATCCTGACACAAGTGCAGAACAAATGATTAAAAAAACAATCAGCAGAATACCAATGCCTGTTCCCATATATTTATTTTGTTATTTTTTCTATTCTAAAAGTTAACGGACTATCAGGATTGTACGACAGAATGATATGTGAGGTGATAAACCTTCAATTTTATATATGCCCTTATTTTTTAACTCGTACTGTATTTTTTTACTTTTTATGTAAACTTATTTCAGGACAATAACCCCATCTCTCAATCACTTTATCTCCCAATCACTCCATCACAAATCACCACTCGCCAACTCGCCCCTTCGTGCTATCGTTCACTCCCGCGTGAGGGATAGAAGCGGTACCCTGCAATTCGCCGTCAGGCGAATGAAGCGTACAAGCGGATAGCCCGACCCCGTAGGAACGGAGGGGGCACGCCCTGTTATTAAAACGGCAAATCGTCCTCTTCATTATTTTCATTGCCAAAGGGATCCTCATTTGGGCTGGATTCATTTTGCGGTGGCGCGTTGTCTTTCTTGGGCTCGTTGCTTGTGTTGGCTTGTGGTTGTTGGCCCTGGGGAGTATCATCATCCATACCACGTTTGTTGACAATCCGGATAATCTGTGCCACAATTTGGGTAATGTATTTATCTTGTCCGTCCTGGCCTTCGTATTTCCGGGTCTGAATTTTGCCCTCAATGTAAACCTGCATGCCTTTCTTTATTCTGCCTTCAACGTATTTTGCAGTATTTCGCCAGGCCACAACATTGTGCCATTCAGTTCTGTTTTCCCATTCACCGTCGTTTCGTTTGAAAGATTCATCTGTGGCCAATGGAAATTTTGCCAATGGGACATCCGGTTGGATATAATTGATGTCAGGATCTTTTCCTACATTTCCTAAAAGAATTACTTTGTTAATCATAAGCTTTTAACGTTTAGTGTTTTATTAAAATTATTAGTTCTATTCTAATTTACAAAAATAGTTAATGTTTTCAAATCCACCGATATTTTGAATAGAGCGAAATTATTTAATTAATGTCATTTCATCAACGAGATAGCCTGCTCCGGCAAATTTATCAATGATAAATAAAGCATAACGAATATCAAGGCTGATGTTTCTGCACATGTCAGGATCATACATCAGATCGCTCATGGTGCCTTCCCAATTGCGGTCAAAATTGATGCCTGTCAAATGCCCGTCTTTGTTGATTACCGGGGAGCCGGAGTTGCCTCCCGATGTATGATTGTTTGCAATGAAACATACATGCATGGTGCCGTCATCATCGGTATATTGCCCGTAATTTTTATTGGCGTAAAGCGTTTTTAGTTTTTCCGGCACATTATAGTCATAAACCTCCGGATCATCTTTTTCCATAATCCCTTCAATGGTTGTATAGTATTGGTATAGAACAGCGTTTTTAGGAGAATAATTATCCACATGCCCGTATGTAATCCGCAACGTGAAATTGGCGTCCGGATAAAATGTTTTGTTTTCTTTCCATTCCATCTGGGCAGCCATATAATGCCTGTCAAGGCTGTCGAGCTTCATATTATACTGACCTGTTTTCGGGCTTATCTTGTCAAGGTAAATGCCAATAAAATCCTGGTATAATTCATAAAATGGATCATGTTCCAGTTTTTTGATTTTCCCCTTAAACCCGTTCAGATAATCTGTCATGTTTTCTTCATCTGCAATGATGGATTTTTTGAACATTTTATCCATGGTTTTATCCAGTCCCTTTTTTTCGATGGTATGCATTATCTCCGGCCAATATTCTTGTTCAACATTCTGGTAATAATAATCCAGAATTTCTTTAGTAACGGCTTTAGCAACTTGTTTATTATAATCCTCAAAAAAGCCTGATGAACGTCTTTTCAGAGATTCAATTTCATTTTCGATGCGCTCTTCTGAAACTTCTTGGTTGACCAGATTGATCAGGCCCCGGGAAGCAGAGGCTATTTTGATAAGTTCAAGCCCGTTGAGTGATTCAAAAATGCAGGTAGCTATTTTTTCATAAGGGGTTATTTTGGTGTATATCTGTTGATAATCATCAAGGATGTTTTCATATTCTGAGCCTTCTGCCCACGCTTTGAATGCTTTTTCTTCTTCATGTTTTTTATCTATGGCGTGATAACGTTCCAGCCCACGGTTTATCCCAATCCATTTTTTCCATCCGTTGGCAATGCCTGATGCCTTACTGGCGTATTGAATACGGATGAGTTTATCAGTTTCCATGGCTGATTTCATTTTGTCAAGAATACGGTCACGTATCTGTATGCGTACGGGATTTACCGTTTGAGTAGTAAGTTCCAGTTCATAACTGGGTGCGTATTCATCGGTTGATCCCGGAAAACCAAAGACCATGGTAAAATCTCCTTTGTCAAGACCTTTCAACGAAATGGGGAAATGCTTTTTCGGGGACATCGGGATGTTTTCTTCGCTGTATTCAGCCGGACTGCCATCAGGGGCAGTGTATATCCTGAACAATGAAAAATCGCCTGTGTGCCTCGGCCACATCCAGTTATCGGTATCACCACCAAATTTCCCAATGGATGATGGGGGAGCTCCCACCAGCCTCACATCCTTATATGCCTTATACACTGACATGAAGTACTGGTTGCCATGAAAAAAAGCTTTTATGCTGATTTCGTTGTTGTTGTTTTCCTTTTTGTATTCTTGACTTAAATTGCTGATATTTAAATCAATAGTACTTTTTCTTTCCCTCTCGGTCATGCCGGGTTCAACGCCTTTTAGAATTTCCGTTGTAACGTCTTTCATTGTGACCAGAAAACGCACCTTAAGACCGTGGTTAATAAGCTCTTCGTCTTTTGACATGGCCCAGAAACCGTCTGTCAGGTAATCATGCTCAAGGGTGCTGTGTTGCTGTATAAAACTATAACCACAATGATGATTTGTGATCAGTAAGCCTTCATCAGAAATCAATTCACCAGTACATCCACCTCCAAAAATTACCACGGCATCTTTCATGCTGCTGTGATTAATGCTGTAAATATCATCGGCAGACAAGCGAAACCCCTTCTTCTGCATATCTTCGATGTTGTATTTTTCAAGCAACAATGGCAACCACATGCCTTCATCTGCCCTGAGGCTAAGGCTGGTTAAAATAATTAAACCCGTAAGTAAGCTGATAATTCCTTTTCTCATTGTTATTCTCTTTAATTTTATGAGCTCAGTCTAAAAAGGCATTGCTTTGCCACTAAGACACGAAGACACAAAGTATCACAAAGATTAAAGCATTGTAATTCTGTCCTTTGTGGCTCTTAGTGACTTTGTGGCATTTTTCATTTGTAACTGTTATTAACTGTTTTTTAACCGTTATTAACCGTGAATAGTTCCCTTAATTGTTATCCAGCCGGCTTTTTAGTTTTTGATACAAATCTTGAACGGGCAAACCCACTACATTGTAGTAAGACCCTGAAATATAATCAATGCCAATGTATCCTATCCATTCCTGTATCCCGTATGCACCGGCTTTATCATAAGGTTTGTATCGTTCGATGTAATTGCGGATTTCTGCATCGCTGATTGTTGTAAAATGCACCTTTGTTTCTGAAAAAAAACTTTCCAGTCCGTCTTTGTCTTTCAAACAGATGCCTGTAACAACAGAGTGTGTATTGTTTGATAGTAGCTTAAGCATTTGAAACGCGTCTGAATAATGTTTTGGTTTACCAAGGATGGTTCCTTTGTGAAAAACAATGGTGTCAGCGGTGATGATGAGTTCGTTGTCGTTTTTCAGTTCAGTCAGTTCGGCTTTTTTACGTGCCAGCTCACAAGCAATATCCTGTTCCGGAAGGTTTTCAGGATATTGTTCAACCTCAAGTGTTGATTTGCGGACAATAAATTGCAATCCCAGGTCATGCAATAATTGCTGACGCCGTGGCGATTTGCTTGCCAGCACAAACTGATATGTATTATTTAGCAATTCTATCATAAAACTGTTATGTTCAGGTAAATAACAAGTGTGAACAACATCCCTGTAATGATCAGCAGTTTTAGCCCGGTGCAAAAGCGCCCTAATTGATGCTTACGTTGCATATTGTAAATCCCCAAAGCCATAAATGCTGCCGGGAGCACGATAAACAACATAACATAAATCATGCTCAGGGTGTTGTATTGTATGTAGTCAAGGGTAGTTAAATAAACAAACCACCCGGTTACCATAGCAAGTACAAAAAATACCAGGATCAGGCTGATCACGGTTCGCGCTGCATTTTTTCCCATGCGAATGGGCAGTGTTTTTGCTCCGGTCTGGTAATCGCCCCTGAAATCCTTGATGTTTTTGGTAATTTCATGTGCCAGGCACACAAGAAATACAGCACAGCTGAACCCCAGGCTAAGCACCATCAGGTGGTGGTATATGTCTGACGGAATAGTTTTTCCCATAAATTTTACAGCAAAAAAGTACTCGAAGGTAAACACAAGAAAAGGTATGCCGGCGACAAGCAGAGCCATGATTATGTTCCCAATAAGCATTTTATATTTATACAGCGATGAATACCGCCAAAAAATGAAAGTAATGAAAGGAAAGATCAGGCCAAACCAGAAAAACCCGGCTTTATACGCGACATACCAGCCGACGATGATGCCGAGAACAGAAAAAAAAGAATGAAGGATGATCGCCATGCGCCGGTTAATGTGAATCCCGACAATAACACGATCCGGCCGATTGTGTAAATCTGCTTTGCGGTCAAAATAATCATTGATGATGCCGGCGCCTGCTGTAATCAACAACACACTGATAACGAGCAACCCAAATTCCCTTTCCGGCATGATAAGCCTTTCCCCGAAATATTCCAATACAGGTTCTAACATGAAATAACGGAGCGCATACATGCATACAGCTATGATAATAAGCTGATAAAACCGTATGAGTTGTAAAAATGTGCGCATGCTATGAGTACCAGTTATTTTGTGTTTTCATTACTTGTGATATGATATCCCTGACGCAGCCTTCACCACCATTTTTGTCAGAAATAAACATTGAAATGCCTTTGATTTCTTCTGATGCATCTGCCGGGCAGGTGGCAACACCTACTGTTTTCATCACATCATAATCCGGCAGATCATCGCCCATATACAATATTTGTGAATGATCAAGCTTATATTGATCAAGGAAATGCCTCAGATCTGCCTGTTTATCAGTTGATCCCAAATAAACGTCTTTCACTCCCAGGCTTTGATATCTTCTCGACACGGCTTCATTCAGTCCTCCTGAGATTATTCCAATGTAATACCCTTCTTCAACAGCCCGTTTTAGTGCAAACCCGTCTTTAATATTGGTGGTGCGAATAAGTTTGCCGTCATCCTGGATGTTAACGACTGATTTGGATAATACACCATCAATATCAAAAACAAAGGCTCGTATTTGTTTTAGCTTTTCTTTGAAATTCAGGTCTCTGAGTGCGATCATTTATCTTGCTTTCTATTTTGTTCAAATATACGATTACTAATTATTTTATACAAATCAGAAAGAGCTTTGTTCTTTTTTAAAACGGTCAGGTGTTTGTCCATGGTTTTTTTGTCATTCCTTACTGCAGGGCCGGTTTGACAGCGTGCGGGGTCTTTTATGTCAATTATTTTTTCTGTGGTTTCCCTGATGAGGGGAACAAAGACATCAAAATCCAGCTCTGTATCCTGTATCAGGTCTTCGGCAATTTTGTACATGTGATTGGTGAAATTACATGCAAATACGGCTGCTGTATGTAATTCCAGTCTTTTTTTTGAGCTCAGTTCATGAACATTCAATGAAATTTTACCTGCTATTTGTTGTACCCTGTCAAAGCTATATTTGTTGTTGGCTTCAATAAATACAGGGGCATTTTTAAAATCGGCAATGTGATCTTTACTGAATGTTTGCAACGGATACAATACAGCGTAATTATTACTGTGTTTCTTAAATACATTGATATCCATACTTCCTGCTGTATGGATCAAAAGTGTATTCCCAAAATCATGATTTGCCAGGATGTCAGTCAATACATCATCCGAAACACAAAAGAAAAGGGTGTCGGAGTGCTCAGAAATGTGTTCAAATTTTGTGTCGGCACGGGCCTCGCACTGGCTTGCAAGTTGCTCAGCATTCTTGATTTGCCTGCTGATGATGCTGTTTATAACGAACTTGTTTTGAAACAGCGTCATGGCCAGATTTGTGCCCAGGTTTCCACTTCCGATTATACTTATCTGATGCGACATACAACTAATTTAACTTTTTATGCATCTGTTATTCATTAGTAAATACAATTTAAAGTTGTGAAATTACAAGTTTTTTTGTAATTTTATGTTTTACTTATGGTTTATTATGAAAACATTAAAAAACGCATTTTGTTTGATTTTTGTATTTAGCTTCTTTGTACAAGAATTATACCCCCAAAGTCCTTCAATAGACAGGATTATTATTGACAGGCACGAGGCTGTTATTACATTTACATGCAAAGATCCGGGTAAGTTGAATCGTATCAATGAGCTTATCACCATCACTGATATTTCAGATAATCGGGTGGTGGCTTATGTGAACAAAAAGCAGGAACAAGCATTGTCAGAAACAGGTGTTCAGTACAGTTTATATAAACCTTATTATGATAAGGGAAGGGCAATCACCATGGCAACAACAATATCAGAAATGGCAGACTGGAACAAGTACCCAACATGGTTAGTATTCCAGGAAATGATGCTGTCTTACGCTAACGATTATCCTGATATCTGCAGGTTGGATACCATTGGATTCTCTGTGGAAGGACGTGCTATGCTGGTGGTTAAGATTAGCGATAACATCACTGTGGATGAGCCTGAACCGGAATTTTTCCTGACCGGACAAATGCACGGCGATGAATTAGTTAGTTATATATTGCCATTGCGCATGATTGATTACCTGCTGTCTAACTATGGCAGTGATGACAGGGTAGATAGTATCATTAACAACATGGAATTGTGGATAAACCCGTTGTCGAATCCTGATGGCACCTATGGTAATGATGAAAATGATGTATCCGGGTCAACCAGATATAATGCCAACGGGATTGACCTAAACAGGAATTTTCCTGATTTTCAGGATGGAGAACATCCCGATGGAAATCCGACAGCAACAGAAAACGTGGCCATGATTGATTTTGCCGGTCAAAGGCATTTTGTGATGTCTGCGAATTTACACTCAGGCGCCGAATTGCTCAATTATCCCTGGGATACATGGGAACCACTACCCGCTGATAATGGGTGGTGGATTGATGTAGCGACAACATACGCTGATCAGGTGCACCAGGATGCTGCGTCCGGATATTTAACGGATCAGGATGACGGCGTTACAAACGGATACGAATGGTACACCATAGATGGTTCTCGCCAGGATTATATGAATTATTTCCAGCATTGCCGCGAACTTACCATGGAATGGTCAACGGATAAATTGCTTGACGCTGAATTGTTACCGGATCACTGGAATTATAACAGGGACGCTTTGCTTGGTTATTTTGAAGAAGCCCTTGAAGGTGTTCATGGCATCGTTACTGACTCGGTCACCGGAGCCCCTTTGGAAGCCATGATTTTCATCGAAGGTCATGATGTCCACAACTCACATGTATTTTCCTTTATGCCCCATGGTGATTACCACCGCCTCCTGGATACAGGTGAGTGGCACATCAGTTTTTCCAAAGCGGGATACAAAACCAAAACCCTGGCGTTTGATCTCGGTGACGGTGAAACCATAAACCAGGATGTACAACTTGTCCCGCTGGGGATTTTGCCTCCTTTCCCTGATTTTTCTGCTACGCAAACAGAACTTACCTGTGTCAATCAAATACAATTTTCTAACGAGACAGAAGGGGCAGGGGAGATTACCTATACCTGGGATTTTGGAGATGGTCAGACCGATACGGCAGAAAACCCGGTACATACATTTTACCAAAATGGGTATTATACGGTCAGCCTCGTAGCGGAAAATGAAAACGGGTCCAACATTGAAACCAAAGAGAATTATGTGTATGTGAATTTGCAACAGTTGGATTCTGTGAATAATGCCAGTGTATGTGATGATTCAGGCAGTATGGACTTGTATGCATACAGCAATGGCGATGTTCACTGGTACGATTCACTGTTCAGCGACACGCCTGTGTCTCAGGGAGAAATGTTTACCACCCCTGTAATTTATGAACCGCATACGTATTATGCCGAAGCTGTATTCCCGGGTATTTCCGGCACCGTGGGAGAACCAAACATTAGTGAAGGTGGAGAATACAATTATGATGATGTGGAACATGGGTTGATTTTTGATGTTTTTCAAACCTGCATCATTGATTCGGTTACCGTATATGCTGAAAACGCAGGAGAACGTACAATCTCAATAAAGGATTCTATTGGCGTTGCAGTGGCAGAAAAAATTGTAAATGTGCCGTCCGGGGGAAAAACCATCAGCCTTGATTTTATGGTTTTCCCGGGCAACAATTATCAACTTGCTGCCAGTGCTGATTGCGGATTTCTGCGTGGACAAACCGATATCTGGAGTGCTTTTGATTATCCGTATGCATTTGATAATGTACTCAGCATTACAGATGCAGATATGGGTGAAGGCTGGTACAGCTCAGATAAACTGTATCCGTATTTTTACAACTGGCAGGTGTCAACACCGGATTGTTACTCGGAACGCACACCTGTGTATGCCGCACTTGATAATGATCCTGTCGCTGATTTTACAACTGATATTTACGGATTGACCGTTGAATTTGAGAATACATCGCAATTTGCCACTGAATACCTATGGGATTTTGGGGATGATGAAACTTCCACACAGGTTTCACCACAACATACCTATGATGCTCAGGGAAATTATATAGTTGAATTGATTGCTTTTAATGACTGTGGATGTCATGTTTTTTCCACATTGATAACTATTGAAGAATCAGGGTTTTATGAACATCTGTCTGAAGAAATAAAATTATTTCCCAATCCTACAGATAATTTTGTTACCTTAGAGCTTGAAAATAGTTGGCTGAATTGTGAATGTACAATCATCAATATGAACGGACAAATTGTTTTTAGTGATGTTATATCTAAGCCTGTTACCAATATTGATCTAAGTGCATTGAATAGGGGAATGTATATAATCCATATTTTCAATAACAAAATAAGCAAAAAAAATAAATTATTTATTCATTAAAAAACATTGATATGAAACGGTTAATTACATTATTTATAGTTGTTGCTTTTGCTTCTTTTGGGTGGTTAAATGCCCAGAATAACCTTGAATTTGCGCATCAGACACTCGAAGAACGTGGTGAATTTTATTTTCAATTTGAATGCACTTCCCCTGAAATTATACATGAATTGAGTGATGTTTTATCCATTGACGGCAAAGACGGAACAACGTATTTTGCTTATG
>JAYENB010000190.1:0-2413 GCA_034721855.1 Bacteroidota bacterium | reverse complement strand
GTAGCTGTTACACCACGAGGTTTACCCGTTGTTACGCATGTTCGACCCGCTTCGGGGTCGGGGTGTAGGCTTAGCTTGTAATTTATGTCCCGTTAGGGACAAGATGTCGGTAAAAAACTGTGGTGTACTGGTACGCTCTCCGTGCCTTTAGGTACGGGATGTTCTGCGGCAGGGCGGAGCCGTATATCCTGCTGTGGAATCCGGTGTGGTTTGGCGCCGGGAACGGAGCGACTGGAAGCTTGCCCGGCGTAACGAAGTGAAGACGGGGAGCTCCCGTTTCCGGCGCATGCCAAACCCGCCGGGTGACACAGCAGATAGCAGGCGTAGACCGACCTGAAAGGTGCCGCCCAAAAAAACAAACAAAAAGTACATCAGATTCATCCAATCTCTTCGGCGATGGTTTTTCCTATTTGCTTTTCGAGGCGTTTCATTTTGGGACGGAAGCAGGTCAGGTAAATGATGAGGGGGATAATGATGCCGAGGAGGATGAGTGAAATCCAGAATAGTATCCGTGCTCCGGGAGATGCCCAGGCTGCTTTGATGTGTATGTTGTTTTTTCCTGCATACACTTCAGTGCCGATGGCTTTGTTTTTTTTTACAGTGGTCAATGAGCCCGAACGTCTTTTAATGGCGATGTGTGGATGAGCCCTTTTGATGGCCTCTTCAAGTTGCTTTACTGACAGTTTATTTCCAGATTGTTTAAGTTTCATTCCTGAAAATTTTTCCGAAAGATAACACATTTTTGTGAGTTATGGATGGATGTATTTTGCGGACAGGTTAACTATGTTGTAAAACATAAACCAATGAAATGTATAAATAAAGGCAATATAAATAATTTAAAATTTAATATACGTTTATTTTTACTGATTTGAATGTGAAGTATTTTTGTATGGTATGTTTTATAAACGGTAAGGCTCATGTATAAATCAGTATGTGAATACTTAAATTTGTTGTTGCATATAAACCTTAAAATACGTAGAAATATGAAAACTTATGATGTTATTATTATCGGAAGCGGTCCGGCCGGGATTATCACCGGGGTGACTGCAAAAAAGAGAAATCCGGATAAATCCATTTTGTTGCTGGGAGAATCACAGAAAGGCCTTGTCCCCTGTGGTATTCCTTATGTTTTTCACAGGCTGGACAGCGTGGAGAAAGACAAAATGGGACCGAAACCCTTTATGGATGCAGGTGGTGATTTTCAGGCTGACAAAGCGGTGGACATTGACCCTGAAAAAAAGATTGTTACCCTCGACTCAGGGCAAGCCTATGAATATGGTAAACTGGTGTTTGCTACCGGTTCCACCCCGGTTGTGCCAAAGTTTATCAAAGGCTATGACATGGAAGGTGTTGAATACATCAAAAAGAATTATGATTACATTGAAGGCCTGGTGGAAAAAGCCAAAAAAGCAAAGAACATTGTTGTGATTGGTGGGGGATTCATTGGAGCCGAAGTAGCAGAGCAACTGCAATTGAACGGCAGTCATAATGTGAGCCTGGTGGAAATGGAAAAATACTGTTTTTGCAATGCATTTTCCACAGAACTTGCAGATATGGCTACTGAAGAGTTGAAAAAAACAGGTGTCAATGTGATGACTTCAACAAAAGTAACTGAAATTACCGGTGAAAACGGAAAAGTAAGTGCGGTAAAAGTAGATTCAGGCAAAGAAATACAGGCAGATATGGTCATTGCTGCCATTGGTTACCGTCCCAACACTGAACTGGCCAAAAAATCAGGGCTGCAGTTGAATAAAATCGGGGCCATTATAGCTGACCAATATGGCAGGACAAGCGTCAACGATATTTGTGCTGCAGGTGACTGTGCCGGCACTACTGGGTTTTTGACAGGAAAAGAAGATACCATCATGCTTGCATCAACAGCCACAGCAGAAGCCCGTGTTTGCGGATACAATTTGTTTGGCATCTGCCTGAAACGGCATTTCTCCGGGACTTTGGGTGTTTTCTCCACGGAAATCAATGGTATGGTGATGGCAGCAGCAGGCGTAAATGCAAAAACAGCCTGGGAAGCAAACGTTAACTATGCAAGCGCTGTGTTTTCTGATGTTGACAGGCATCCCGGTGCGTTTAGCGATTGTTCCCCCTTGTCTGTGCGTCTGTATGTTTCTCTTTCAGATGGCAGCATCATTGGTGGTGAAGTGTGGGGTGGCAAATCCGCCGGCGAAATTATCAATACCATTTCCATGTCTATTCAGAAAAATGTCACCGTTTATGAACTGGTTGAATTTCAGTTTGGTACGCATCCACTGCTGACAACAGCACCGACAAAATATGTGCTGGTTAAAGCTGCTGAAGCGGTGATCAATAAAATAAGATAGTAATTCTGTTTTGAATCTTTGGTATAACAGATATATTCCGGCAGGAATCAACAGGTCGAATGATGGTGGAATGAAAG
>JAYENB010000189.1:0-12417 GCA_034721855.1 Bacteroidota bacterium | reverse complement strand
GAAAGTGAAACTCCCTGAGTTTGACTAAAAGAGGCAATGCTCCAGATTAAAATCATTGATAAAATGCTAAACTTTTTCATATCATACATTTTTTTGGTTAATAACCCTTAAAAATAAAAAATAAAATTAAAATAAAAAAATTGATGTTAAAATGTTTCGGGTTCCGTGTTTCGTGTTTCGTGTTTGCCCCATCGTGCTTTCGTGCTATCGTGCCATCGTACCATCGTGCTATCGGATTTGAGGTATTATGCAAAAGGGCGTAGCCGTATATCCTGCTATCCCGAGCGGCTTTTTATTTTGCATCACCCGGCAGAGCGAACGGAGTAAGCTCCTGAAGGGGGTTGCAAATACAGCCGCTCGGGATGGCAGATAGCAGGCGAAGACCGACCCCGATGGTTTTACCCACCTGTCAGGTCGTCAATTAGGGAATGTTACAACATTAGCATGCCGTTATATCATTAATAATGGAAGACCTGACAGGTGGGTGATACAGCGGGGATTTGCCCACATAATAAATAGTGGTTATCTAAAAAGACAGACATTTACTCAAAAGTTCAAAGAACCAAGTTTTGGAATTTATCCGTCTTCATTTCATTACGCCGGACAAGTTTTTTACCTTTGAACTTTAAATTTTGAATTTCCCGGGATACCCGGGTGGAGGTTTTTATGGAACATCAAAAAGTGAGAGAGTTTAAAAATAAAAAAGCATCTTATCAATATCAGTTGACAGATGTGTTTGTGGCTGGGATTCAACTTGTAGGAACCGAAATAAAATCCATCCGTAACGGGAAAGTGAATTTCAACAATGCCTATTGTTACGTAGATAAAAACAGTGAAGTGTTTATAAAAGGCCTGCATATTTCAGAATATCAATACGGTAACATTGAAAACCATGAACCACAGCGCACGCGTAAATTACTGCTTCAGAAAAAAGAAATAAAGAAAATCCGTAAATACGTTACTGAGCGTGGATATACCCTGATACCAATATCTCTGTTCATTAATGAGCGGGGATTGGCTAAGGTGGAAATAGCATTGGCGCAGGGAAAAAAATTGCACGATAAGCGCAAAGACATCAAGGAAAAGGATATGAAGCGGGATATGGACAGGATGAAGTTTTAATTTTGCCTTCGGATTTTTGTGTGTGGTTTTTGATTTTATAACCATTTACACTGTATTAGTTAACCGGTTGGTTGTTGTCCCTGATTTTCCTGATGTTCCTGTAAAGATACCAAAATGAAAATGGCCCGACTATTAGGTTGGCTGTAAAACCTGCCCAGAAAATCCCGTTAATGCCGATGAGTTTTGAACCGAGCCACGCAAGTGGTACATACAAGATTATCATTCTAGCAATAACAAAAAAGGCAGCAGGGTAGGGCCTGTTAATCCCGTTGAAACTGGCATTGCTCAACATTACCAATCCCTGGAATCCGTAACTTGCACCGACAATGATGAAGAAATTATTTGCGATGCTGATAACCTCGGTATCATCAGTGAAAACAGAGGCAATGGATTGCCCGAACATCAAAAACATGCAAAACAACAGTATGCCCCATGTCAGCGAAAATCCACCTGAATATCGCAATGCCTTAAAAATACGTGGAAATTTTTTCTTGCTTATGTTTTGGCCGGTAAAAATAATCAACACTGACCCCAGGGATGCTATAACCATCAAGGCAAACATTTCCACACGGGAGGCTACACCAAATGCCGCAACTGCCTCTTCGCCAAAACCGGCAATGATTTTTGTAATAAACCCGATGGAAATGGGTGTTATCAACATCCCCAGTGCTGCAGGGCCCGCTATATAAATAAGTTTTCCCCATGTTTTGAAAATATGCGCGATGCGCCCGAAATGCAGTGTCAATAAATTTTCCCGTTTTATCAATACAATAAGAATGAAAATCAGTCCACTGCTACGCCCAATTACAGTAGCCAATGCAGCTCCCTTTATCCCCATTTCCGGAAAGGGGCCATATCCGAAAATCAACAGGGGGTCCATAATGATGTTGACAACAGCCGATGCTACCATTACCATGCCAGGGAAAAATGTATCTCCCGTTGCCCTGACAATATGATTGCCTATCATCGGTATCACGACAAAAAGAACGCCATAATACCATATACTCATGTAATCGTTTATGTAGGGAAGAATCTGGTTACTGGCTCCAAGCATACTAAAAAGCGGCCGGATGGTAGATATCCCGGCAATAACAAACATCAAAACCACGGTTACGCCCAGCAATATTGCACGACTTGCCATGAGTTTTACCTCGCTGCGTTTCCCGGTAATGATGTTTCTCGATATCAGTGAACTTGTACCAATGCCAATGCCCTGCGATAAGCTGTTTATAAACATTACAACAGGAAAACAGAACCCCATGGCTGCCAGTTGATGAACACCAAGTTTGCCGAGGAAATACGTGTCTGCAAGATTGAATATGACCATGCCCAGCATACCAAAGAGCATAGGCCAGGCCAGATGAAACAATTGATTGCCAATCTTTCCCTCAGTCAGGTTTTTATTTGTTTTTCTCATCCGTTTCCCTCAATTTTTCCACCATATCAAAAGCATTGGTTTTCATTTTGTCAAGAAAACAAAAAACCGTTTCTTTTTCTTCAGGCGTGAATCCTTTCATAAGTGCTGAACTCCACCCGCTGAATATAGCAATCAGGTCATGTTTAATGGCTTCGGTTTTTTTTGTGATGTAAATGCGTTTACCCCGTTGGTCATTTTTATCCCTTTTACGCGTAATGTAGCCGTTTTTTTCAAGCCGCTCAATTTGGGAGGTGACAGATGATTTGTCGAGGTGTAGGTTTTCTATCAGTTCTTTCTGATTGATGCCATCATGCCTGCAGATAAGATGCAATGTCCCTACCTGGGCATGGCCGATAGAGTAATCCCTGGATTTATGCTGAAAATACTTATGCGTACATCGTGATAATATGCCAATCTCTTTTCCAACAGAACGGGTATTGCTGTTTTTGTCCATGCAGCAAAAATACATTATTATAGTTGGAATTCAAACTAAATTGCTGTTTTATTCTGTTAATGTGAATAAAATCTGTGGCATGTGCTTGTTTATTAATACATTAAAGCTGCTGATTAGCAACAAATCATAATCTCAAAATTTCCAAAATGTTCTTGTAAACAAAATTAAAATCGTATAAATTTCGAGCCTGCCTGTAATCATTAAGAAAGAAAGGACAAGTTTTGCAGCTTCAGGTAAATGGGCAAAATTGCTTGCCGGTCCAACAGTCCCAATGCCCGGGCCTATACCTGCCATACTAGTTGCGGCTGAGCCGGCAGCCGTTTGTATGTCTAATCCTATGAATGATAAAACAATGGTGCCGATAGCAAAAACCAACATGTATAATGCGATGAAAGTTAAAATAGAACGGTTTGACTCCTCTTTCACAAGGTTCCCATTGAGGTTGACTGTAAGGACGGCATGAGGATGCACCAGTTGACGAAATATATTTTTGATGTTTTTCCAGAAAACCACATGTCTTGCCATTTTAATGCCACCTGCTGTTGACCCTGTGCTTCCACCAAAAAACATAGTGAAAAATATCAATATCCATGCAAAAGCGGGCCATTGTAAATAATCTGCTGTGGCATAGCCGGTACATGTCAAAATCGAAATCACATTAAAAAAACTTTCCCGAAAAGCTGTTTCAAGCGGTTTCCCCATGTTAAAGTACAAAACAAAAGTTATAAGAAGCGCTATTCCCAACACAATGCTGACATAGAATTTTACTTCACTATTCATTTTGATTTTAGTGAAATCCCGACTGATAAGGTAATAATAGATAATAAAGTTGGTTCCTGACAAAAACATAAATACCATAATTACATACTGAATGTATGGTGAATAACCACCTATACTTGTGTTCTTTGGAGAAAAGCCTCCCGTGGCAATTGTCCCAAATGCATGACACACGCTTTCGAATAAATTCATGTTCCCAATTAACAGCAAGATGATTTCAACAATAGTCAGGGTAATATAAATTATCATGATTCTTATCCCAACAGACCGAATTCGCGGTTGAATTTTTTCCTGTAAAGATGATTCCAACGTAAAAAGATGATAAGTTCCCATCTTGAAAGATGGCATGATTAGTAAAAAGAGCGCTATAATCCCCAGTCCTCCAATCCAATGTGTTAAGCTGCGCCAGAACAGTATTGATTTCGGTAAGGCTTCAATATCTGTCAGGATAGACGACCCGGTGGTTGTAAAACCGGAAACAGATTCAAACAAAGCGTTAATGAAATATGGTATTGTCTCTGAAAAAATATAGGGCAATGTGCCGGCAATGCAAATTAAAATCCAGGTTGAGCCAACTGTTAGATATGCTTCTTTTTTATTTAAATTATTGTTTTTATCCCTTTGTTTTGTCAAATGATGCAAAACAACACCAATGACCAGCGTAATAAGCCCCGAATAGATAAAAGGAGAAACAGACTCTTTATAATAGAAACCAACTAATGAACAAAGAAATATTGATATTGAAAAGATTATAAATGTTCTGCTGATTATCCTGAAAATCAATCGAAAATTTATCCCTCTCATTTATTTTATCTCCATCTTAATGTGTATCAAGTTTCACCCTAATGCTATCCGTCCCAGTATGCCCCGATACGCTTCGCGACGGGGTAAACTTCGCTACGGGATAAACTACGGGGTACGGGGTAAACAAGGTTGTTTCCGTCTTCGCTCCGCCGCACAAGTCATGAAAACTTGAATTATAATTTTCATTTTGTTTCAAATTTAGTATTTTATTTTTAAACCGCAAATGAGTTTGATTAAAAGTTGGGTTTGTGTTCGTATTTCTTGTAAAATTCCACAATCGCATCAACGGCTTCATCAGAAGTGTCAACGAGGTGAAAGATGTCAAGGTCTTCGGGAGAAATGTTTTTTTCACGGAGGACTTTGTGTTTTAACCATTCAACCATATCGTGCCAGTAGGATTTGCCAACCATTATGATGGGAAACCTTGCAATTTTGCCGGTCTGAATGAGCGTTATAGCTTCAAACAATTCGTCAAATGTGCCAAACCCGCCGGGCAATACAATAAAACCCTGGCTGTATTTCATGAACATCACTTTACGGACAAAAAAGTAATCGAAGCTCAGGATGTTATCGAGGTCAATGTATTTGTTGGGTTGTTGCTCAAATTCCAGTTTGATATTACAGCCGATGGATTTGCCCCCTGATGTTTTTGCGCCCTTGTTGGCTGCCTCCATAATGCCGGGGCCGCCGCCGGTGATAACACCATAGCCGTGTTTGGTTAGCTGGACACCAATATCTTCAGCTATTTTGTAATATTTGGTGTTGGGTTTTGTCCGGGCAGACCCAAATACACAGACGCTTGGTCCCAGCCGGGCAAGCCTCTCATAACCCTGTACAAATTCAGACATTATTTTAAACGTGCCCCAGCTATCATTGCTTTTAATTTCAACCCAGTTTTTTTCTTTAAAGGATTCTCTGATTTTATCGTCATCAATCATAATTTGTTCTTTTTTTTACAAACTTAGGACAAAGATGTAAAATTTTGTGTGATTTCTATGATTCGGTACACTTATAGTAACAAACTTTTGAGGATTTGTGCAGGACAAGTACTTGTCATACCGATATGTGTTCAAATGTGTAATTTTAGTTTGCTACCGCTGCTCCTAAAATTTTGTGCAAATTTTGTGCAAACGAGGGCAGAGGCAAAGCTTGCTTTGACTATGCCGAGTGCAGCCAACATTATGCAAAATTATACCGACATGCTATCAATATTGTCATTAAAAAATATAATGACATTGATAGTCGGTCGGTATTAACTCAACAAGCTATCTATACATTTGTATAGATAACAGTTTCATAAAACATTGAACATCAATCGGTATAATGCAGATAATCAATATGTTGGAATTATCAATAATCATCGCTAATAATATTACATATTACATATTAGAACGCAACTTGGTGTCAGGTGGTTTTGCAGTGAAAACCGGTGGTTCGAGACATTCGAGGAACGAGGAAGCAACCGGCTTCCGACACCGAAAGGGGGCGAACAGTAATAACCCCGGTTATAAGTTTATCCGGCTTCATTCCATTATGCCGCCAGCCTGCCCTGGACTGGCAGGGACACGGTTCCGGTGAGTAAAAACGACGCCCGGGGGCACAAACAACCATAAACCCCTTCGATAAAGAAATATTGCAAAACAAATAATCACGCTTAGTTTTTCACAAATTTACCATAAAAATAGTTTTTACCGGTTTTTATTTGTAGCAGGTAATGCCCTGGGGGATAGCTGCTGACATTTACCTCTGCGGGAGATTGATTATGCCGGGGCAGGTGGTTAGTGCTCACGATTTGCCCCTGCTGGTTGATTATCTGCATGTCTCCGCCGGGGAAGCTGGCAGGCAGTTTGATGTGCAACTGCTGGCTTGCCGGGTTTGGATACACCTCCAGCTCATAGCGGGAAATGGGACTGGCTTGTGGCTCGCTGATGTATGAAAGGCTGTCATTGCCAAGGCTGTCAGTTTTGATGAGGAAAATGCGCTGTGAAGAAACCCATCCAGATGAATCAGACCACTCATAATAATCCTCATAACCACTGATTGCAAATCCGCCATCAGCCGTTTGTAAAATGGTATTGGGATAATATAAAATATTACCATCTGGGTATGAACTAAATGCTTTTGTCCAAAGGGTATCACCCAAACTATTCATCCGATATAACTTGAAATCCTTACATGGACAATCTGTTGACCTAACCCTTGCAATTGCAGCAAGGCCACCATCATCGAGCTCGGTAATGGAAACAAATTCACAATAAATGGTATCCCGCCAATCCGAATTATTTACAGTATGTTCTCTGTACTTACGGTTCCACACGGTAGAGCCATCCGGGTTGAGTTTGAGCAGCCAGCCATCGTAAGGGTACAAACCGCCAAAGGTTTCTCCATAAGTATAAGCCCCGCACACCAGTATGCTGGAATCCCGGGTTTCGATAATGTCCATAAAGCGGGGGTTGCTGTAGGTGTTGCTGCCATAAGCATGTACCCACTCCTCATTGCCAAGGCTGTCTGTTTTGAGGATAATGGGCTTGGTGTTGTTGCTGAAATCATTGCTGCCACCGGTAACCGCAATTGAATTATCATATAAACTCACACACCTTTTAAATGAATTCCAACAACCATCCTCGATATTTCCCCAAGCATAAGATTTAGAGAAAATAATTTCTCCATTATTAGTTATTTTGACTAATAGCCCTTTTGTAAATGTTGTGTCCGGTGTCGGATTATTAATTTCATTATAACTACTGTCTGATGCTCCACAAAATACTAAACTGTTCTCTTTAGCATATAAACTAAACCCTCGTTTAACCAAGGTGTCATTGAAATAGTTAAAATAACCAACAGTATCTAAGTTATAGTATTTAGTAATGTGAATACTGCTATTATTAACCTCAATACCTCCGACAATATAAATCGTATCTATATTTGTATCCATTGATCCTTGCCAGCCAATATATGATCCTTGTCCACACTCATCAAAAATCATGGTTGTATCTTTCTGGCCATCCCAATGAATTTTTGTGATGTGATATCCATACAAGTTGTATTCACATTCAGGTGTTGTTCTTGCAATGTTACCTGATAAGTAATAGTTGCTATCAATAATCACCATGCTGTTTGCATCGTACTCCCAATCTAAAGGGTAATTATTGTTAAAGTATGTTTGCTCCTGAGAAACAGCAATGATAGAGTACATTAAAAATATGAAGGGAAATATTATTCTCATAGCATGAAAATTTAAAACAAAGGTGTGGTTTTTACCCACACCTTTGTTTCATTAAAAATTTTAAAGTATTGTAACCCGTTGAGAATGGTTTTTACCTACCTTAATGATGTAATTGCCGGCAGGCAGATTCTTGTTGTAATTGATCAATCCAATGGCCTGCTCAATCTTAATTTTGTCAATCAATACTCCATTGCTGTTGTAAATACGGATGTCCCTGCTTTTATCGCTGTTCAAAAACGCATACTCAATGTAAATGTTATCGCTTGCCGGGTTGGGATACACATTCACAAGCTCATCCACATCCTGTGAAATATCATCATTTTCACTGTCGTCAAAAGCAAGGTTTTTGGGCTGCACATCGGGTTCAGGCAAACGAATCACCTCGGGAAAGGTATCCACACCGGACTGTTCAAGCAATACCTGGGCTGTGATTTCGCCGGGAGCGGATTCGGTGTTGGCCAGGTTTTGCAAAAATGCCAGGTTGTTTTCAACAGCGGTTTCAACCTCCGAGTTGCCTTGTTCAATATCCAGCATGATTTCCTGTATGTTAGTTATTAAGGTTAAAAATTCTCAATTTTTCATCGCGCTTAGGTTTCTTAAATGCCATAATTTTATGATGAGAAATAAAATTATTGACATACAAAAATACATCACATTATATTATTCTATTATAAACTGTGTGCTAAAATATCACAATATTTCCAGACAAAAAATAAAAATTGTACTCAGTGCTAAAATTAAAAAACCTTAACTATTCAGACGCATTTGATTTTCACCGCAAACCCGTCTGTCGCCGGGCAAGCTCTGCCTGCCGGCGAGCAGGGAAATTGAATAATTTGGTCACATAGACAGTTAACATCGGTTAACACTAATTAAAAACGGTTGCGATATGTCATGTTTCCTAAAGAATCGAATGTTCACAAGTAACCGATTTTAACCATTATTAACATTTATTAACCCCGTAGAAAATTTTTCAACGGGGTTAACCGTTGTTAACCGTTCAGTTTACAAATTTTAAACCTTTGCGACATTGCGACTTTGCGGTTAGGAGCTACTTTTGCTGACACTGATTAGTTACGGGATTTTTAATTTTTGATGTTTATGTCATTCTTTATGCCGGTATGTGTTCGTACCCGTCTATTCTGCCTGTTACAGCTGGTAAAGGGCAGGTGGGCGTCAGCAAAGTTATCAGCTGTGGATGGCAGACAAAGACATTACAAAGTATCAATAATAGAATCCCAACTCTTTGCAGAGTTTTGTGTCTTTACCGTCATGCGTCAAGGTACAAGTGTGTGGCTTCGTGAGAAATTTTGCACAAAATTATGTAAATGTTGTTATTTAGCATTTTAGACTGGGCTCATACATCCAAAATCATCCATGTATTTTTTTGTTATCCATAGGTTTTGGAAAATTCGTAAACAACACCTACTTTTAAGGCCGCATTTTTGAAGAATATATAAATGACATTTCAATGAAAAAAGCATTCGACCCTGTAAAGAATTATGAGGAAACCAAAAAGAAAATTGGTTATGTGGACAGGAAGCAGGCCACGCAGGAAGATTATGACCGGATTGGCTTTATGTCCGGGCTGGAAGTGCATCAGCAATTGTTAACAAAACGAAAGTTGTTTTGCCGTTGTCCTGCCGGCATTTATCACGAAGATGATGATTATGATGCTGAGATTGTCCGTCACATGAGGCCTACATTAAGTGAGCTTGGAGAATATGATGGAACTGCCCTTATGGAATTTAAAACCAGGAAAAATATTTTCTACCGCATCAACAACGAAAATGCCTGTACGTATGAGGTGGATGATACGCCCCCCTTCAAAATGGATGATGAAGCACTGGAAATTTCAATCGAAATATCCTTGCTTTCCAAACTGAATATTGTTGGCGAGGTACATATTACACGTAAACAATATTTGGATGGCAGCATTCCAACCGGCTTTCAGCGTACAGCCATCATTGGCGTTGAGGGTAAAATTCCCATTTCCAACAAAGATATCCGCTTGATTCAGTTGAGCCTGGAAGAAGATTCCTGCCGTGAAATTTCCGATGTGGGCCACGACAGGGTGTATAAAACCGACAGGCTGGGAATGCCACTCATTGAAACGGTTACGTATCCCGATTGTAAAAATCCGGATGAAGTGAAAGAAACTTGTGATTATATCCGGTTCCTGAACAGAAGCACAAATAAGGTGCGTACCGGTATTGGTGCCGGCAGGGAAGATGTCAATGTGAGTTGCAGGGGAGGCACCAGGGTTGAAATTAAAGGCGTTGCACATACCAAATGGATACCTGAACTGACCCATGTTGAATCATTCAGGCAGTGGGCTTTGTTGCACATCAGGGATGAACTGAAAAGGCGCATCAAAGATACCAGTAAATGGAAAATACAATCAAAACAATTGGAGTATGATGACTATGACATCACACATCCGGCCATTAAAATAGCCAAAAAAGAAGGATATAAACTGTTCGCTGTCAGGCTTGCCGGGTTTAGGGGCATGTTGTCTCATTTTACACAACCCGGAAAAATGTTTGCTGATGAGATAACTGACAGGCTGAAAGTTATTGCTTGTATTGAAAAACCAAACATGGTACATTCAGAAATGATGGAGCCGGCTTTCAGTAACGCTGATATGGCAAAAATTGGAAAAAAAGTAGCATGGGATGCAGATGCCGATGCGTTAGTGATATTCTGGGGGCCTGACGATGACATTAAAACTGCCCTCGAAACCATTGAAGAACGTTGCCAGATGGCTTTTGACGGTGTGCCGAACGAAACCCGTAAATCCTTTGAAAACGGCACCACCATATTTGAACGTGTGTTGCCCGGTGCCGACAGGATGTATCCAGATACAGATTCTGCGCCCATCCCGCTCGAAAGTGAGTACATTGAAAGCCTGCGTCAGAACCTTCCCGTTGATGTTTCTGACCGCATTGAACAGTTCAGGAAATGGCATATTCCCGAAGATACTTACCATTATATTCTGAAAAGAAACCTGGCTGAAATGATTGAAAAAATCGTAAATGACCTGGGATATAAAGCTTCTTTCGTCGGGACGTTTCTTGGTCATTACCTGAAGTTTGTCGAAGGACATTACAAAAAAGCCGCAGAGTTTGATTTTGATATATTGTACAAACTCTTTGAATTCTTAAAACAGCATAAGCTTGAAAAAGAACTGGCTTACAAAATGTTGCCGGTACTTTACGAGCATCCCAAAATGGATTTTGATTCAGTGTTGTCTGTAATTAAATTCAAACGGCGGAGTGCCAAAGAGATTATGGCCAATGTTCCAATGCTGGTAGAAAAATACAAAAAAGAAGGCCGCAAGCAAACCAAAGAAGCCGGAAAATGCTGGGTTGCCGGTCAAATAAAACACATGGCTGTGGGGAACATGAAACTTAATACCATGGCAGAACAAATTGAAAAACAGTTTTAGATTATTAAAAGATTGAGCAATGAGTGAAGATTTTTTCCAGGGATACAGGGGGGAAGCACTAAAGCTTCTGAAAAAATACAAAGTCAGGGTATGGGGACATGCCAAAGTAAAGACAACGAGAGGGAAATTTGAAGGTACCGTGTTACCGCGCTCCGAGAACGATGATGACAAGCACATTGTGATGAAGATTATCACTGGCTACAACATTGGTTTGGATGTGGACACCATCACTGATATGGAAGAAGCGGGCTATAAAAAAGCCAATTATGCTATTCCTGAAAAGGAATTTCCTTATACGGAAAATCTGCCTCATGTGAAGCTTTTTGGTACAGGTGGTACCATTGCTTCCCGTCTGGATTACAGAACAGGCGCTGTGATACCTGCTTTTTCTCCTGGGGAGTTGTACGGTGCTGTGCCTGAGCTGGCTGATATTTGTAACCTGGATACCGAAAAGGTGTTTGCCGTTTTTTCAGAAAACATGGGACCAAAACAATACGTTGCCCTGGCCAAAGCCATAGGCAAAGAAATTGAAAATGGCATTGATGGAATAGTTATCGGACATGGTACCGATACATTGCACCATACAGGTGCTGCACTTACTTTCATGTGTCAGAATCTGCCTGTTCCGGTTGTGCTGGTTGGCTCTCAGCGAAGTTCTGACCGCCCCTCCTCCGATGCTGCTCTCAATTTGATGCACGCCATGAAAGCCGCCGGAGAATCCGATATTGCTGAAGTACTGGTTTGCATGTTTGGCCCTACATCTGATGAATACGGCCTGTTGCATAAAGGTACCCGTGTGCGTAAAATGCACTCATCCTACCGCTCAACATTCCGGACCATCGGTGATACCCCGGTGGCCAGGATTAGCCGGAAGAAAATCACGCCCATCAAAAAGAAATACAACAAACGCCGTGATGATAAAAAAGTGGTGATTAAGCCTTATTTCAATGATAAAGTCACTATGTTGTATTATTACCCGGGCATGAAACCCGATATATTGGACATGATGGTAGATGCAGGTTATAAAGGTATTATTATTGTTGGTACAGGCCTTGGTCATGTCAACAAAGAATTGTATCCGGCCATCGAACGTGCACATGCCAAAGGCGTTCACATGTTCATGACATTGCAAACGATTTGGGGCTATGTTCACATGTTTGTGTATGATA
>JAYENB010000188.1:0-12489 GCA_034721855.1 Bacteroidota bacterium | reverse complement strand
AAGTAAGTTAACATTTTACACATTGGGATTTGGGTATTGATTAGGTCAATTAGGTCAATTAGGTCAATTAGAAATTATAAAAATGTATAAACTAAGAAATTGATGTTAAATAAATATACTGTGAATGTTTACGATAAAAGTAGGTCGTAATGAATCAAAAGAGAGTAGCATAGTTTTGAACATTAATAATCCGTCTTCATTTTATCCGTCTTCACTTCATTACGCCGGACAAGTTTACGCCGGACAAGTTTTGTACTTTGATATTGTTTAAAATTTAGGGTTTAGATATTAGGATTTTATTTTCTGCCAAAAATTACACGAATATTATTGATAAGATACTAAAACCTAACCCCTAACTCCTGATACCTCTTATTATGAAGTTCCTCTAATTTTTTTATATAGGCTAGTAATGATTTTTTTATGGATATGGTATGATTGCCATCTGATCCACCAACTGATCAAGAGCTTTTTGGAGTTGTTTTTTTAACGCCAGTTTTAGCATCATGTTTAAATCAGCATGCAGGGTAAGTCTTGTTCTTGTATCGTAGGCTGCAACTTCTTTGAGCTGTATCCAAAACAAAAAAGGAAAGGATGAATCCTCAGCGCCCCTGATTTTGATTGTTTTATGAGGTTCCCTGTCCATGATTTCCATCCCGATTTCCTGCCCTTTAATCTTAAAACGGCATGTGTCTTCTGTTGAAGACCAGTCTTTTGTGTCCGGTGGAACAAGGCGGTCAAAATTGCGAAAATCAGAAAGAAAACGGTAAACCCGTTCTGCCTGATAAGGAATTTTTCCGGTTTTGCTGACAACTTCCAGTTTTGACATGATGCATTATTTTTTCCAGTTTGCCGGATCTTTACGCCATACTTTCAGGGTTTCCAGATCTTTTTCCCGAATGTATCCTGCTGCGTTGGCTTGTTCCAGCAATGTTTCATAATTGCTTAAAGTAACCAGGTTTACCCCTGCATTTTTAAAATTGATTGAGGCCGTTTCAAAACTGTAAGTGAAAATAGCGATCATCCCAATCACATTGCATCCGGAGTTCCTTAATGCGGCCACGGCGCTTAGGCTGCTTTTTCCTGTGGAAATCAGGTCCTCGATAACCAGCACGTTTTGTCCGGGTTTTACTACTCCTTCGACGCGGTTTTCAAGCCCATGGCCTTTGGATGCCGTCCGTACATAGACGAAAGGCTTTTGCATTTTTTCGGCCACCAGCGCACCATGAGCAATGCCGCCTGTAGCAACGCCTGCAATTACATCCAGTTCGTCGAAATTTTCCTGTGCCGTCTGCACAAATGCATCACGGATATACGAGCGGATATCAGGATATGACAAGGTTTTGCGATTGTCGCAATAAATGGGACTAAACCATCCGGATGCCCAGGTAAAATGATTTTGAGGCTCCAGTTTTATTGCTTTAATTTGCAACAGATGTTTCGCCACTTGTTGTGCAATTGATTCCATAGAAAATGATTAAAATTTATTACAAAAAACGTTTTATTTCCCTCAGCTTTGATCAAAAAACAAATCAAAATGCTGAAACACAGTCTGTAAACATTTCTGATATCAGCGACATAAAAATAAAAATAAATCGGTTTATTGCCAACAATAACATAAAACATTTGAACATTTATGGTACAGATCCGAAAAGGAGCCTTGCCTTTGTGAAAAATGCCTATGATCTGATAATTGCCGGTGGTGGTGTTGTTAAAAGTAAGGATGGCTTGTATCTTTTCATATACCGGCGTAAACGATGGGACCTTCCCAAAGGTAAAGCTGAAAAAAATGAGTGTCCGGAAACCTGTGCATTGAGGGAAGTATCAGAGGAATGTTATATTAATACAGATAAACTTAAAATGCATGATAAGTTGGGAATAACCTACCACATGTACAAACAAAAAGGCAGAACCGTACTCAAAGAAAACCATTGGTTTTTAATGACGTATTTTGGCGATAAAAACAGCTTAATACCACAAACTGAAGAAGACATCGAAATGTGCAGATGGATGAACAAAACCGATATTTCTGATTTGATGAATAATACTTATCCTTCAATACGTGATATAGTGGAAAATCATATCATATAAATATAACACCTCAACGCAACACAAAATCAATGAAATAATTCGAGAAGTTTTCTGTGGGTGCCGGGGATGGGGAAAACAATAGATTTGATTCCTTGTCCAGCAGATAATACGTGGGATAGCTTGCAATTTCCCATGTTTCTTTGATTTCTTCCCTGTTTTTAGGGATAGCAATGGATACGGTTGATTTTGTCCCGGATGATAAATTTTTCAGGGCAGCGTCAGGATCTTCATTCATGATAATAAGCAATACCTTAAGGTCATCGCTATGGTCTTTGGCCATTGTGGTAAGAGGCCCGATTTGTTTTTGACAGGGTATGAGTTCGGTATGAAAAAAAGCAATATAGAGGTACTGATCCTTAAAATCACGAATGGATATGCTGTCACCTTCAGGAGAAAAAAGTACGGGAGAAGGAGCCGGCGTTCCTACGGCGAGGTGTTTGAATTTTTCAATTACATTGGCTGCTGTAATCCGGTGTTCATGCCATTTTGAAAATTGCGCAATGGAATCCAGGCATGTCAGGATGCTTTCTTTTTTATAGGTATTTCTTGTATATGCATCGTTCAGCCCTTTGATGATCACATATTCCCGTAGTGCCATGTTGTCAAGTTCAAACATACGGCTGAGTACCTGGAAAATCTTTTTAGGGCTCCTGGAAATGTTTATGGCATGGATAAGCTCTTCTCCGTCAGGCCTTAGGGCAAAATGATCGAAGTAGTCTTTGAAAATATCATTAAAAAGTTCCATGTATGCCGGATTCTGGTAATGCATGCTGTCTTGCCGAAAATATTTATTGATCACAAAGCGGTGATTCCGTTCCCATGCCAGCCGGCGCATCATGGCAAAACGAAATTTTTTCCACGCAGCAAAATATACTGGTTTAGTTTGTGGATATATTTGTTTCAGTGTTTTGATGTCTTGTTCAAGCGATGATGCTTTTTGCTTTGTCATGTATGCTTCAATGTTTTTGTTCATCAAAGTATCGTAAGCATATTCAAACTGATTCACCAGGTTGTTTATATCAGGCTTATCCTTCGTTTTTATGCCAGCCATAAGCAACAATGGTTTAAAATACGGGTTGTATTTTTCAGCTTTGGTTTTTTTAATGAAATCCGGGAGCATAAGTTCGTATGTTTCCCCGGGAACAGCAATGAACCACAGTTTATATATCCCGGTAAGGCAAAATACCGGCCTGGTTTTGCTTATGTCAAATTCCTGACAGAATGTACCGTCTTCGTTGATTTCCAATGAAAAAACAGGGCTTGTTTTTTCGGTAATAAAGTCATCATACACGAAAAATTCAAGGGTTTTCCCCGCATAATCAGTAGCTTTACCGTGTATTTCCGTGGTTGCTGCATGCAAAAAACACAGATTGCCGAGCAGCAATAAGGCTGTTGTTATTAATATTTTTCTTGTTATGCTTTGCATTGGTTTGCAATTATTTTTCTGCTCATACATGTTCAAAGATAATAATTTTTATTTTTCTAAAAAAGTTTTATATTTGAAGATAATATTAAAAATATAAATACATGAATGTTTGTTTTATGTAAATTATTTGCGTTATTAGCAATATTAAAATATAAATTAAATCCGTAGTTTTTCCCTTTTGCGGCGGGTTTTAAACGAAAGGAGGTAAATCAAAAAAGGAAAATAAAGATTAACAGGTCAGTCTAAGCTGAATAGACCTAAAATTAAAGTAGGCTTATTTTTAAATTTTTTATGTTAAACCTAAAACAATTTTATTATGATTAAAAAAAATGTATTATTATCGGTAGCAACAATTACCATGATGTTTTTCGTATTTGCAGGCTGTACAGGTGGATCAGACAACGATGCAGGTGAAGATGCTAACAAAAAAGAAAAAACAGAAGAAGAAAGCGCAGATGCCAATGAAACTTCTACCAAAGAAATGACAGAAGATATATATGTGGAGGTTCTTGCCCAACAAATGTATTTGGCTGAGTATTATGGTGAGAAAGCGGATGAAGACATGAGTGAAAAAGAAGCAATGAAATTGGCCACGGAAATGGGTGAAAAGATGAGTGAGCTTTATGAAGAACACGGTGTCACTGAAGATGATTTCAGCCAATTTGCTGATAAACTTTCGGAAGACGAAGACATGGAGAAGTACATGAAACTAGTGGAGCGTGCAGGAGAGCGCGTAGAGGAATTGAAGGCTGAGGACGAATAGTAAGACATGTTCTTGGATTTTATGGAGTAGGTTATATTGCAAAACCTGTGCAAAATGGCCTGCTCCGTATTTTTTATAATGCAGACTAATTTTTCCGGAATTGAAGTACCCGTCAGCGGAGTAGCATAATTATTTTCTGCATTACAAGGGAGTGTTATGCTCTATTGTGTACAGGTATTTTCTGCGGTATTTGAGGTTTAATAAGGATTTCATTTTTAGCAAATTATTTCTTATTATTTGCAGAAACATTTATGACTAATCAGTTACTAACTTTTTATTCCGGTGAATTTATATGTTTGGATTTATGCACAAGGGCGAAGCCGTAAAGCCTGTGCTACCGGATAGCGTGGTTGCTGTTTGCATAACTGCAGTGACATCCGAAACTCGCAGGAATGCAAACAAGCAACCGCTATCCGGTGGTGCAGCTTGCAGGCGAAGACCGACCCCGGTACGCGCTGGCATGTGGGTTGACACCGGGGATGTGCCCCCAGTAAAAAAAACCATATGTTTTATAATTAGAATCAATGATTTATTATTTACCTTAAGTGTTCAAAAAATCAGAATGATAATTTTGAAATTATTAACTGTATTTTACCGGAGATTGATTATTTTCACGGCCAAATTGAAGTGTTATGGAATCCATACTGAGTGCGGAAAATCTGAGTAAACAATTCACAAATCATCTCGCTTTGGATAACCTGAATGTAAGTGTGCCCAAAGGCAGTATTTATGGTTTGCTTGGACCAAATGGTGCCGGAAAAACTACCTTTATACGTATTATAAATCAAATCATGGCTCCGGACGAAGGTGCCGTAACTTTTGCTGGTGAGCCCCTGCGTGCCAGGCATATTGAACGCATCGGTTACCTCCCTGAAGAACGTGGTTTATACAAAAAAATGAAAGTTGGCGAACAATCTTTATATCTGACACAGCTTAAAGGATTAAGCCGTAGCGAAGCCACCCGCCGTTTGCATGCATGGTTTGAAAGATTTGGTATCGAATCATGGTGGGACAAAAAGGTGGAAGAATTGTCAAAAGGCATGGCCCAAAAAGTGCAGTTCATTACAACTGTGTTGCATGAACCTGAATTGCTGATTTTTGATGAACCATTTTCGGGATTTGATCCAATCAATGCCAATCTGCTGAAAAAAGAAATCAGGGATTTGCGCGACAGGGGATCCACAATTATTTTTTCTACCCACAATATGGCATCTGTCGAGGAAGTGTGTGATCACATTGCACTGATCAATGAAGCAAAAATCGTTGTGGAAGGGCCCATAGAGAAAATACGGAGCAAATATGCCCCTGATATCTATGAAATAGAATTTGAAGGTGAATTTAATCGCCCTGAAGTAGCAATGACACCAGATTATGAAATTCAAAGCATCAAAAAGAGCAATGGTATTAACATTATGCGTGTCAAAAGGCTGAATGATAATTTCACAACCAATGATCTTATAAAAAGCTTTATCAATAAAGGGAAAATGGTGTCATTCAGGCAGATAAAACCCAGCATGAATAATATTTTTATCGGGCTAGTCGAAGGTACTGAAGTTGAACCTGAATAAGTATTGAACCATGAATAGAATATTGATCATATTACGCCGTGAATACCTGAGCCGGGTAAAAAAACGCTCCTTTATCATCATGACTATCCTGGGTCCGATCTTGTTTGCTGGGATGATGTTCGTTCCGGTATGGCTCGCCCAGATGGAAGATACGGAAACCAAAACCATTGCCGTGATTGATGAAAGTTTTATTTTCAGAAACCATTTTGAGGACAGGGAATACATCAAATATGAATACCTGCAGGGTTATTCTGTTGATTCTGCCGTGTCTGTGATGGAAGACCGGGGGTATTATGCTGTGCTTTATATTCCTGTGTCCATTATTGAAACCGGAACGGTGGTGTCAAAATTATATTCTTACAAGCAACCGGCCTTAAATGTTAAAATCCAGATAGCATCGGATATGGAAAAGGTGCTCGAAAATGCTAAGCTGCAAATCAAAGGTGCAGAACTTGGTATATCCCAAAACGAAATGCGGGATATTGTAAAAGCAGTAAAAACCAATGTGGATGTGCATACCATAAAATTGGGTGAAGATGGTGAACAAAAAAGTACCAGTACGGAGATATCCATGATCATTGGTTACATTGCAGGTTTTCTGATCTATATGTTTGTGTTTATGTATGGCAGCCAGGTGATGCGTGGTGTGATAGAAGAAAAATCCAACCGCATTGTGGAAATCATCGTGTCATCGGTAAAACCTTTTACCCTGATGATGGGGAAAATAATTGGGGTGGCAATGGTTGGTTTGACACAGTTTATCCTTTGGATAATCCTTACTATTGTCTTATTTACCGGTGCTCAAGCCCTCTTTCTGAAAGATGTTGAAGGGTTTAAACAAATGCCTCAAACGCAACAAATTGTGAGTTCCGGGACTCAGTTGGGAGAGCAGCCCATACAAAACGAATTATCACGTGGTGTGGAAACCGCTTTGAATTCTCTTTCTGCCATCAATTTTCCGCTTCTGTTGATATCCTTTGTGATTTATTTTCTTTTCGGGTATTTACTTTACGCCGGTTTGTTTGCAGCAGTAGGCTCTGCAGTGGATAATGAGGCTGATACACAACAGTTTATGTTGCCCATTACCATCCCGCTAGTGCTGGGAATTATTGTGATGTTTTCAGTGATCAACAATCCGGAGAGCTCCCTGGCCTGGTGGTTTTCCATTATTCCCTTTACCTCACCCATTGTGATGATGGTCAGAATACCGTTTGGTGTGCCTGTGTTCGACTTGATTTTGTCATGGGGACTGCTCATCATTACGTTTATTTTTACGGTGTGGTTGTCAGGAAAAATATACCGCACAGGAATTCTTATGTATGGCAAAAAAGTCAATTATAAAGAATTATGGAAATGGTTAAGGTATAGCAATTGATAATGTATGCCGGAATTGATATAGGTACCAATACTTGCAACCTGAGTGTTGCCGGTTGGGAAGCACATCGGCTCAATGTGGTCAGAAGTGAAAAATGCCCCATTAAATTGGGTGCTGAAGGATTTCCCGATGGCAATGTGCCGGATGCAGCTCAACAACGTCTTGTGAATGTATTGTGCCACTACCGTGATATTATTAAACAGTACCCCGTAAAAAAAAATATTGTATTGGCTACATCAGCTATACGGAATGCAAACAATAAGAACAACATTCTCCAAAACATAAAAATCCAAACGGGTTTTGATGTGAAAGTCATCACAGGGGATGATGAAGCTGAATACATTTACCAGGGAGTACGTGAAGCAGTGCCACTCGATGAAAAACCTTGTTTATTGCTTGATATTGGTGGTGGTTCAAATGAAATTCAAATCGCCAGTATGGAAAAAGTGTATTGGCGTGTGTCTGTTGATTATGGCATTGCCCGTTTACTCAACTGGTTTAACCCTTCAGATCCACTGAAAACAGAGGAAATAGAACAAATTGTGAATTTTCTTTATCAAAAACTGGGTTTCTTAAAAGACGTTGCTGAGGAGTATAAAGTAAACACCCTTATTGGGAGCTCAGGTTCCTTTGATACTTTTGCTTCAATGTATATTCAGAATGCCGGATTGCAGGGCCTATACAAAGATACCCGGTGGTTTGGTATTCCCATGGAATCGTATCTTAAAATACATCATAACCTATTGACGCATAATAAGGAAGAACGGCTGGCGATGCCGGGGATGGAAGCAATGCGTGTAGAAATGATCCCGCTCGCTTCGGTGTTTACAAAATTTTTCATAAATTTGTTTTCTGTAAACCAATTGATACGATCAGCTTATGCTTTGAAAGAAGGCATTATTGTCAGCATGGCAAGGAGTTTGTAATGAAATAAAATGATTAAATACACATTAAAAAAAATGAAACTATGAAACATTTGTTCAGCTTAATTTTGGTTTTTCTTGTATTGTCCGGAAGCCTGTTTGCACAGGAAGAAACACAATATAAAGTTAATACAGTTGCTTTTTATAATCTGGAAAACCTGTTTGATACTATCAATGATCCGGATATTTTTCTCAATGAAGAATTTTCGCCTGAAGGGGAGAAAAATTATGACACCGAAAAATACCATGCAAAACTAAAAAACCTGTCCTCAGTTATCAAACAAATAGGGGCAGACCTGACAAAACAGCCGCCTGTGATATGTGGTGTCAGTGAGATTGAGAATGCCACTGTACTTGAAGATCTTATCAACACGGATAATCTAAAGCCTTACAATTATGATTATGTCCACTATGACGGGCCGGATGAGCGCGGTGTGGATGTCGGTCTGATTTACCGGAAAGATTTTTTTGAAGTCACTTCTTCAGCATCTTACACTGTGAAGTTTGAAGAAGATCCCAGCGACAGAACCCGTGACCAGTTGCTGGTAAGTGGAAAACTGGATGGTGAAAAAATGCATTTTATTGTGATACATTATCCTTCGAGAAGGGGTGGGGAGTTGGCAAGCCGCCCTAAACGGCAGACAGCAGCCGATGTGTCAAGGCATATTATTGATTCATTGTTTGCAGAGAATCCGGATGCCAAGGTGATTATAATGGGAGATTTTAATGATAATCCGGACAACGTTTCCATGACAGATAACCTTGAAGCCAAGGGCAAAAAGAACAAACTGAAAAAAGGAGAACTGTTCAACCCCATGGCTGAGTTATACAAAAAGGGGGTAGGGTCAGGTGCTTACCGTGATAAATCGTATCTTTTTGATATGGTGATTGTTAGCCAGGGATTGCTTGACCCATCCGATGGATACAGGTTTTACGATGCTTTTATTTTTGTGGAACCGTTTTTGCAACAATCTGAAGGCAGGTTTAAAGGCTATCCTTACCGTAGCTTTGTTGGAGATACCTGGATGGGTGGCTATTCTGATCATTTTCCGGCGTATCTTTATTTGATTAAAACGGCTGATTAGTAATGTCATCATTTCACAAAAACGTCTTATCCGCAAAATTCACGCTAATTGTGCCGGTCAATCAGCAATATTAGCGTTATAATTGCTGATTAATAGTATTTTCATTGAAATTTTGATTTGCCTCATTTTCATATTGTATTCTTATTTGCCAAAAATTATGTATTTGTAATTGCTGGTAAGACAATACTAATTTGTATCTTTGAAGTGTGGAAAAATTTTATGAAATACAAAATATTACTCAATCATTATTTGGGGAAAATGTTGAATTGTTGCCTTCAGTCACAGAACTGTTTGAATTAGGAATGGCATTTTTGGAATATAATGTTTTAAACAAGAGAGAACTTATAGAAAAATTAGTATATTAATTATAAAGAATAAGTTTATTATGAAGATAATTCATAAAAATAAATTTCAGGGTATCATGAAGAATCACATAAGTTTAATTGCAGGCATATTTATCAGCTTTGGTGTGTTAGCACAAGTCCCGGCCGGCTATTACGACAGCGCCGAAGGCCTTCACGAAACCCAGTTGCAGCAAGCCCTCCACGACATCATTGATAATCACACAGTGTTGGATTACAGCGACTTATGGACTATTTTTGAGGATACAGACCCCAGGCCTGGTGATGCCAGCAAAGTATGGGATATGTACAGCGATACACCGGGAACAACACCGCCTTATGTGTTTACCTTTGGCAGTGATCAGTGTGGTAATTACACCAGTGAAGGCGATTGTTATAACCGTGAACACTCATGGCCTGACTCATGGTTTAATGATGCATCGCCTATGCATACCGATCTTGTGCATTTGGTGCCAACGGATGGCTGGGTGAATAACAAACGTGGAAATTATGCTTTTGGTAAAGTGGATAATACAAATTGGACATCACAAAACGGGAGTAAACTTGGTTATACCAATGCTTCCTGGACAAGTTCTATGGTATTTGAACCCATAGATGATTTCAAAGGGGATTTTGCCCGCATATATTTTTACATGTCCGTTCGGTATTATGGTGAAGACGGCAGTTTTGTGACAAACGATATGGTGGATGGGTCGCAATTAAAACAAGTCCCACTTGATATGATGTTGCAATGGCATTACAATGACCCGGTAAGCCAGAAAGAACAAGTGCGAAACAATGCTATCTATAATTGGCAGGGCAACCGCAATCCCTTTGTTGACAGGCCTGAATTTGCTGAATACATATGGGATTATACCGAAAATTTGCAAGGCCATGGCATTTCTGATGATATACAAATCTCCCCCGTTCCCGCTGATAAACACATCATGATAACTTGGGACAGGGCACATACCGCCGATGGCACTGTTGTGGTGTATGATCTGTGCGGGCAACAAATGTACAAACATGCGTTTTCCGGAAATTACATCAACATTGATGTTGAAGACTGGCAGGCAGGTATGTATTTTTTACGCATAAACAATGCCTCCGGACTGACAAACACAACAAGAAAAGTAATGGTAAAATAAAATGTTTTTCTGGACGTTTAATTGTTGTACTTTTATTAGAAGTCCCCTTAATATATGTACATTTGAAAAATTATATGAAAAAACAAAAAATAAAAAGTGCGGTGTTAGCATTATAATCACTGACGACAACAAAATCAAAACAAATAGACCAACATCTGTGAAAATAAAATTACTTACACTTCTATTGCAATGCTTGATAGTTAGTGTTGCCTTTTCACAATCTTTATCTCTGCCGTATTATACCGGATTTGATTCCATAAGTGAACAAGCTGGATGGCAGGAATTTAGATTAGGAGTATTGAGTTTGACTAAATGGAGTTATAGCACTAATTTTTGTTCTGCTCCTAATTCACTATTTCACGGTTACAATGTAAGTGGAAGCGCTACCGATACAGTAGAAGATTGGTTTGTAAGACCTCCATTAAAAATTTCAACTCCTGCCAAACTTACTTTAAATATTTTTCCCAATCCTTTTAAAACAACAACAACCATTTTCATAGATATAGATGATAATGTACTATTAACTTCACCTCTTGAAATCAGAATGTATGACATCTTTGGGCGAGAAATTAAGCGAATTAAAAAAATAAGAAATAAAGAAATTCAGATTACACGAGACAACTTGAGTGGTGGACTATATTTTATCAAACTGATAAAAGATGACAAAATAATTGACAACAGAAAAATAATCATTGAATAAAAACGCACCACAATATATAGGAATATGAGCGGTGCGTAGCCCCTACCCCGACCTGTCCCGTACTTGTTTTCGGGAACTGTTTTCGGGAACCCGGCAAGTCAGGTTGAACTAAATCCATCTCCGTAGCTATGCACTTTAAACAAGTTTTGTGTGTATGGTGGCATCCGTGGGTACAGGATTTGTAGCCTGGCTTGTAAAAAAAGTCTAGAATTAGACAAGTAGTGTCAGCCAGAAAACGCACCAATTATAAGGTTTCTTGCAAAAACTAAATAATTTCATTAGCTTTGACAAATTAAAAGTTATGAACCAATAAATACAATCATGTACAAATGATTATACACGGATATGCCATAAACGATATAAACAACAATGTGTGATACACACACGTTGTAGACAATTATAAAAACTGAACTATGAAAAAACTAACATTATTTTTCAGTTTAACCCTGATTTCAAGTATCTTTTATTCACAAGAAATAGTTGATACGACAAAAATGTGGAATACTGTAATTCATCGCTTGCCATCTTTTACAATAATTACGGAAAATATTAAATTTGAGGGTGATACAACTATTGATTTTGTTGATTATAAAAAAGTATTTCGTTCTACTGACGAATTTCAAACAATCTGGGAGCCATATGGGTTTCTTAGAGAGACAGTTGACGAAAAAGTATATTATCGTTCTGACTCTACCGCTGAATTTTTACTTTATGATTTCGGTTTAGAATTAAATGACATTGTGGAAGTATATGGTATTGGTGGTTATGATAATAGTTATTATTTATCGCCTATGACATTTAAGCTTAGTAACATTGACAGCATTTTTTTAGGTGACGAATATAGAGAACAGTTTCATATGAATCCTGTTTTCCCTGGCGATACTTCTGCCGATGCATCAGAATTTTGGATTGAAGGAATAGGAAGCAAAAGTGGGCTTTTACATTGGGAAGCATTGCTGGTTGGAGGGGATTCATACGAATTATTGTGTTATTCAGAAAACGATACACTGATTTACCAAAATTCCTCATACCCATCATGCTATTATTACTGGACAGGTATTGAAACTAATGA
>JAYENB010000187.1:0-49282 GCA_034721855.1 Bacteroidota bacterium | reverse complement strand
ATTAGTTTTATTGGTCATTTTTTAGATTAATTAGAGCAATTAGAAATTAGGTCAATTAACAGTTATTTAATTTTAAAATGTGAACAGTTACAAAATTTGTAAATAGAACTGTTAACCGATGTTAACTATCTATGCGGCCAATTTATTTTTTTTAGTTCATTTCACTGACCACCGTTTGCCTGCAACAGGCAATTTTGTTTCTTTCTTTCTTTGCGTCTCAGCGTCTCAGCGTTAACAGTCGGTATCAAGTGTATTTAAAATCAGTTTCACAGATTCCCGTATCTGTTTTTCAGTGATAATCAGGGGTGCCCCGATGCGGAAAGCATTCGGCTTAAATAAAAACAAGTCGGTGATGAAGCCACCTGTTTTAGCACCGATTTCCATCACACGTGCTGCCTCTTCTTCGGTTTCCATTTCAATGCCAATAAAAAGGCCTTTACCCCAGACTTTTTTGATACGCGGGTGTATCAACAGGTCAAAATACAGACTTGCTTTGGCATCCACTTGTTCAATCAGTTTGTCCCGTAACAACACCTTAAGGTTTGCCAAGGCTGCCGCACATGATACCGGATGCCCGCCAAAAGTAGTAATGTGTCCAAGCATGGGATTTTTCGTGAACACATCCATAATGTGTTTGTCAGCGATAAAAGCACCCAGCGGCATACCGCCTCCGAAAGCTTTCGCAACACACATAATATCCGGTATCACATTGTAATGCATGTATGCAAACAATTTTCCTGTCCTGCCTAATCCGGTTTGTACTTCATCAAAAATCAACAAAGCCCCGACATCACGGCAGCGTTGTTTCAAAGCAGCAAGGTAATCATCATCCGGGATGCAGATTCCGGCTTCAGCCTGGATAGGTTCAATAACCACCGCAGCGGTTTGTGTGGTTATTTTATCAAAATCGGATGTGTTGTTAAAGCGGATAAAATCAATGCCTGGCAACAACGGTCTGTAATTCCGTTTAAAGGACTCATTGCCCAGCAAAGACAAAGCGCCTTGTGAACTTCCGTGATACCCGTTTTTGCAGGCCACGATGTGATTCTTACCCGTATAGCGTTTTGCCAGTTTCATGGCTCCCTCAATGGCTTCGGAACCGCTGTTTACAAAATACACCGCATTGAGGGAAGAATGAAGTTGTTTGACCAGCAAATCAGCAAGTTCAATTTGAACCGGCTGAACAAATTCACCATACACCATCAGATGCATGTGTTTATCAATCTGTTCTTTGACAGCTTGAACAATTTCAGGGTGCTGGTGCCCCAGGTTGCACACTGACACACCGGACACCAAATCAATAAAAGGGTTCCCGTGTTCATCATAGATGTAAATGCCTTTGGCTTTGCTTGCACTGAACATCATAGGGTTTTCGGATGTTTGCCCCAGACGTTGTCTGAAGCGATGTTTCATTGCGGAATGTTGCATATTAAGGGTGCTTCTATTAATTAATCAAGGTTAACCGGTCCAGGAGGTCTTGTTTGTAGGATTTACCGATGGGGATATCTTTTTTGCCTTGTTTTAAAACCATGGGAATCTCATTCCCCGTGATGGTTTTAATGTGATTGATGTTGATGATATAAGACCGATGCGTTCTGACAAAAATACCTTGGGGGAACTTTGCATGCATGGCTTTCATCGTAAAATGAATTAAATACCTTTTTTCGTAAGTTTGAATGGAAACATAATTTTCCTGTGCTTCAATAAAATAGATATCACTAAAATTCAATTTAATGAGCTTGGAATTTTCCTTTATGAATAACACTCTCGCTGTATTGTTCTCATTTTCATTGCAATCTGTGTCATTTTTTGATTTTTTTATATCGTTAATTGTACGCCCCACAGCTTTATAAAACCGGCTGTATGAAACAGGTTTAAGCAGGTAATCCGTCACATCATAATCAAACGCCTTAATGGCGTATTTATCTTTGCCGCTAATGATAATAACATGAGGGTTGGTTTTCAGATTTTCCAGCAATTCCAATCCCGACATTTCAGGCATTTCCACATCAAGAAAAATGATATCAACATCATCAAAATGTGAAAGTTCACTAAGAGCAATGACCGGATTTTCAAAAGACCCCAAAAGATTCAGTTGTTTTGTCTTTCGGATAAACTCTTCAATAAGCTTCCGGACAATGGCATCATCATCAATTACAATACAATTTATCATGGAATAAACACCTTAGTTTCAATAACAAATATACGCATATTTTTATAACTAATACAATCATAACTAATTCTGTAAATAACGGTTAATAATGGTTAATATCAGTTATTTACTGATTATTTACAGAATTTTTAATTATCTACGGAGAAGATATTTGGTTCTGCTTCAACATCAAGTTGATTAATAACATCAAGCATATTAGAGGTTTTCCCATTGCTGTAAAATGCATTTTCACCATGGTTTTTACGGGTTTGTAAAATCCGGTGTTGCATAAGCAGGTCTTTAGTTCGCTTTGCAATGGCATCAGCAGGATGAAGTATGTGTATTGCCCCTTTTGTGATTTTTTCGATGACAGGAATAAAAAGGGAATAATGTGTACACCCGAGCACCAGTTGGTCAACTCTGTTTTCCACAAGCGGTTCTATATATTTTCTGAGCAGTTTCTCAGCTTCATCAGAATACACTTTTCCCTGTTCGGCAAGTTCAACAAGCCCGTTTCCTTCGGTGTAATGTATTTTTACGTAAGGTTGGTATTTTTCCTGGTTACGCTTAAAAAGTTCTCCTTTGAAAGTACCATGGGTAGCAAGCACACCGATGTGACCGGTTTTTGAAAGCAGGCTGGCCGGCTTAATGGCGGGCTCCATCCCGACAAATTGTATGTGCGGATAATTTTCTCTAAGGGATTCAATGGCAGCAGCAGTTGCAGTATTGCATGCCACAATAATCAATTTAACATTTTCATCCAGCAAAAACCTGGTAATGTGATGGCAGCGTTCTGTAATAAAAGCATCAGATTTGTTTCCGTAGGGTGCATGTTTGCTGTCGCCAAAATAGATAAACGATTCACGCGGAAGAAATTCAGCGACATATTTCCAAACGGATAAACCACCCAGCCCGGAATCAAAAATACCAATGCTTTTATCAGCGTCAAGCATAGTGTAAAAATAAAAAAGACCACCAAAACAGATGGTCTCATGCATTTTTTATGATGGTTATTCCACCAACTCTAACTGTGCCTTGACTTTTTCAGTAATATCTTCACTGTCGTCAGATTTATAGAGCAACATTGAAGCATCATAAATGTAGGTATAATCTTCTGCTTCACCTACTTTTTTGATGGCGCTTCTGATTTTCTTATAAATCGGTTGCAGCAATTCCTGTTCTTTTTGCTGCAAATCACTTTGCGCACTTTGTTGAAACCCCTGGATACGTTGCTGCAAATTCTGAATTTCAAGTTCTTTATCTTTTCTTACAGCAGCTCCCCAGGTCTCGTAATTTTCTTCATACTCCTGGTATTTCTTTTCAAACTCAGCATTCATGGTTTGTAACTGACTTTCAAGTTGTTTTGAATATTCAGTTATTTCCTGCTCAGCTTTTGAACGTTCCGGCATTTCGGTAAAAATGGCTTCTACCTTAACGTATCCGAGTTTCACTTTTTGTGCAAAACTATTGGCAGCAGTACCTGCAATGAGGATTATAGCTGCGATTAATGAAATTTTTCTCAACATAATATTTCTTTTTTAATGATTAGCAAAAATAGAATTTCTAATTTTTATATCCAAGTTTTCTGAGCACTTCATCGCTTTTATCGTATTTAGGATCTGTATAAAGCATGTTTACTGCATTGGCAGTATCAAAAATGACAGCATAATTGCCTTCCTGGGCAATTTCTTTTACTGCATTGAAAATATCATCCTGAATAGGTTTGAGTAATTCTTTCCGTTTTTTGAACAACATACCATCACGGCCAAAATATTTTTGTTGTAGTTCCCGCATGTCTTTTTCCTTTTGAATGATTTCATCTTCCCGTTTCATTTTAAGTTCTTCAGTCAGGAAAACTTTTTCAGCTTTAAAATCTTCATACATTTTCTCAAGTTCATTTTTCATTTCATCCACTTCGTTTTTCCATTGATCTGAAAGCTCATTGAGTTGCTGCTGTGCTGTTTCATAGGTTGGGATATTGTTCATGATATAATCTGTATCCACATACGCATATTTTTGTGCAAAAACACCCAATGTAAGTAAGGGCAACAATAAAGTCAGGCATATTTTTTTCATAATTTCAGTATTTTTTAGTTTCAAAAAATAAACATACAAATAACGGACCAAAGATAACACAATCAGAATTGCTGACCAATAACAAAATGGAATTGAGATCCGTTAACCCCGGTTTTGCCTTCAATTTCATCAAATCCGTATCCCCAATCAACACCTAGCATACCAATCATAGGCATAAATACCCTAATGCCAACACCTGCTGATCGTTTAATATCAAAGGGATTATAATTGGAAAAATCGTTCCATGCATTTCCTCCTTCAACAAAAGCCAGTCCGTAAAAGGTAGCTGTAGGATTAAGCGAAAGCGGATAACGGAGTTCAAGACTGAATTTGTTGTAGAGGTTTCCACCGGAGGAGGGGGTAAGGGAATTGTTGTTGTATCCTCTAAGGCCAATGGTTTCCCTTCCATACAAATTATATCCGTACAGTCCGTCGCCGCCAAGTTGGAATCCTTCAAACGGGGAAGGGCCAATTTCACTGTTATAATAAGCCAGAAATCCAAATTCAAATTTAGATCTAAGCACCAAAGCTTGGCTTCCACCATCTTTTGATCCCATTAGCGTAGTGTACCAGTCTGCTTTTAATTTCCATTTATGATATTCTATCCATTTGTATTTTTCCTGGGGATTCATGGTGGTATAATCCTTATTATTAAATAATGAGAAAGGAGGCGTAAGCTCAAGCGAAAGGTTCATGTTACTTCCACGGGTAGGGAAAATGGGATTTGGGCCACTGCTGGAGCGTCCGAGGTTTGCTGTAAAATTGATGTTATTGGAAGCACCCTCATCATAAATAAAACCGGACCATTGGTAAATATTGTAATGCTTGTACCCCACCTGAGTGTATAGAGTAAAAAAATCGTCAGGCCATTCCAGTCGCTGTCCCAACCCGGCAGAAGCACCTGTCACGATAAATTCCTGTCGTGCGGAATCAGAACCATATTTTTGCCTGGAATTATACACAGAAACGGAAAGTGAATTGGGTTTACGCCCTCCAAGCCATGGTTCAACAAATGTAAAACTGTAATTCTGATAATATGGCCCGCTTGCCTGCGCTCTAAGGCTAAGGCGTTGTCCGTCTCCTGCGGGTAGTGGCCTGTAAGCACTTGGATTAAAAACATTTTTAAGTGAGAAATTATTGAACGTCAGGCCAAGTGTTCCCACAATCATACCAGCACCATATCCACCACTCAATTCAATCTGGTCTGATGGTTTTTCCTCCACAATGTATTCGAGATCCACAATGCCTTTTTCCGGATCCGGTTCAAAATTCACATTCATTTTTTCAGGATCAAAATACCCTAACTGGGATAACTCCCTGATGGTTCGCTGAATATCTGAACGTTTATAAAGGTCTCCCGGGCGGGTACGTATTTCCCTGATGATGACATGGTCATTAGTGCGTGTGTTTCCATCAATGGTAACTTCATTGATACGGGCCTGTTTTCCTTCATAAACCTGCATTTCAAGATCAATAGAATCCTGCTGAATGTTAACTTCCACGGGGGTAATGCTGGAAAACAAATACCCATTATCCTGATACAGCGAAAACACAGAATTCTCACCCATTAACTGTTCATCAAGCAATTTCTGGTTATACACATCGCCTTTTTCAATGGCGAGCATGCGTGACAGTTGTTCGTTTGTGTATTTGGTATTTCCCACCCAGTCAATGTTGCGGAAATAATATTTCTGGCCTTCTTCAATACCAAGAACAAGGTTAATGCTTTCTTCATTTTTTTGAATGGAATCATAAAGGATGCGAGCATCTCTGAATCCTTCTTCATTATACTTATCAATGATGGCTTTTTTGTCATCTTTAAATTCAGAACGGATAAATTTGGAAGCTTTCCAGAAACGATACCATGCTTTTTCCTTGGTATCTTTCATTAACCTTTTGATTTTCCCATCGCTAAAATGTTCATTTCCCTCAACAATCAGATTTTCAATTTTGATGCGATCATGCTTATCAATGTTTATATACAGAATGACAGAATTGGGCATGGTGGTATCATCTTCCTGCACAATGTTGATTTCCATATTGAGGTATCCTTTATCAACAAAGTATCGTTTTGTGCCGGAGCGTATGTTCATCAGCAGATTGTCTGTCACCTGCGAACCTTTGACAAGCTTAAGGTTTTCACGCAGATCATCAGCTTCCCCTTTTTTGATGCCTTTAAACGAAAATTTGGCCAATCGTGGCCTTTCAGACAACATGATATCCAGGAATATTTTATCATCAATGATACGGTCTGCAACAATTTTCACCTCTGCAAACAAGCCCTGATCCCACAGTTTTTCAATGGCATTTGTTACTTTTTCACCCGGCACCATAATTGTATCTCCTACCTGCATCCCTGTAAGATGAATGATCACATTCTGGTCAAGGTATTGCACACCGGAAATCTGAATCCCCCCGATCACATATTCTTCGGGGTTGGCATAATTAATACGACTCAATTTATCTTTTAAAGATACTTGTGCTGTTAATGTAATACTGAAAAAAAGCAATACAATAATATTAAAACTAAATTTTTTCATTCCATCCACGCTTACAATTGTTCACTCGTTTTACCAAATCTTCTTTCCCTGGTTTGAAAATCCAGTATTGCCTTATAAAGGTGATTTTTTGAAAAATCAGGCCACAGGGTTTTTGTAAAGTACAACTCAGAATAAGCCATTTGATAAATCATATAGTTGCTTATTCTTTTTTCCCCGCTTGTTCTGATCAAAAGTTCAGGATCAGGTATGCCCTTAGTTGAAAGGTATTGAACAAACATATTCTGATCAATGTCTTCCGGGTTTAATTCCTTTTGTTTTACTTTCATGGCAATGTTCTGACATGCCTGAATAATATCCCATCGTCCGGAGTATGATAATGCCAGTGACAGGCACATGCGTTTTCCGTGTTTTGTTTCATCAATTGTTTTATTGAGGTTCTTTTGTACTTTATCAGGCAACACAGATGTGTCTCCAATGACATTGAGGGCAATATCATTATTCAACAGTGTTTTTATTTCTTTTTGTAGATTTTCAATCAGGAGTTCCATCAGGCTGCTAACTTCATCTTTAGGTCTATTCCAATTCTCAGTTGAAAAAGCATACAGGGTAAGATATTTAATGCCTAGTTCAGCACAAGCTTCGGCCACATTCCTAACCGATTTAGCCCCGGCACGGTGTCCTATTATACGAATTCCGCCTCTTTTTTTTGCCCATCTGCCATTTCCATCCATAATGATGGCAATATGTTGTGGTAATTTATCTTTATTTATTTTATTTTTCAAATCTGACATTCCTGCAAAATTAATAATATGCATGACATTCTGTACCAAGACTAAAAACATAAGACAAGGTAACCGCTGCATAGGAATACCAATCATCATTTGTCATAAACCCGTGTTGTTTCACATCGTTGGTACTGCTTAGTAGCACATTTGTTTGAGCATAAAAATCCAGGTCTTCCCCCGTCAAGTTATCAAGCATATCAGTAAATGTTTTTCTGAACGCCCACTCAGCTCCAACAACAATCTGTCTGGTCAGGTTCATTTTAATCCCTACAGCCATAGGTAAAATAACGGAAAAAACATGGTTTGACTCCATCGCATAACACCCCCCAATACCAAGATTAACATAAGGGGTATAAAAATTATCTTTTGTTTTAAAATTATTTTTTGTTTTTCCTATTTCATAAATAAGAAAATGGTATTCTACCTGAGCTGCTACTTCAAAAAGCGTTGTTGCAAAACCGGCATCACGCAGCCTTTGATACCTAAAATGCGAATCTTCATCAAAGCCCTGAAGGTGTGTATAAAGTCCCCCGTATTTTATTGCCAGACGGGTATTAATGTGTTGTTTGTAAAATCCACCAACATTCACTCGTGGAGAATAAAACGGTTGTCCCCAGTTTATCTCACCAAGATAATAGGATCCTCCGGCATGAATCCCGATTTCCCCTGCTTGTTGTGCATGTAGAGAAAATGAGAAGATGATAAAAGCAAAGCTCAGGTATATGTGGCGTATGGTTTTTATTATGTTATTATTTTTAATCACATCCATAAGAAAATTTCCAGAAAAGAATTGTTATGCTAACGAGCAACGAAACAAAATAGTATCAACAGAAACAAAATAATTAGAATTTTGGGACACTTGGTCCTTTGGGGCGTAATTTATAAGACACATTGAGTGTAATAAACACATAAGCATCGTTGTAATTTGAATTACCACGCTGGTTATATACCGCTGCTCCATACCAGTCGTCCGATCTGTCAGCGAAAAACCTGGCTATCGGATCATCAAAAAGATTGGGATCTACATAAGTTGTACTCACATCATCAATATAATCAGTTCCTGTATATCGTGCACCTAGTTCAAAACCAACCCCCCAGTTTCGGTCAAGTAAAAAATTCATACCAAAACCAATGGGAACAGACCATGAAATCCTTTGATACGGTTCACGAGTGGCAACGTGATTCTGACCTTCTGTTCCAAGTGGTTGTAATGCATACCATTCCCCGTCAGTATATTGGCCTTTGGGGTTAAACCAAAAACCATTAATCCCGGTAAAAATATATAAACTTGGTGAATTTTGCTGTCCCCTGTTGCGTCGCAAATCATACTTGTGACCGAATTGTTCTTTAAGAATATGATATTCGATATGTGCACCAACTTCAGCAAGCGGAGAACGGAAAGACAGATTTCTGGCATGCCTGTGAATTTCATCGGTTGTGGCATCATCACCAAATACCCAGCCAAAAGCGCCTGTCCCTTTTACGGAAAAGGATTTACTTAGTTTATATCTGTATCCGGCATAGACCAGAGGGCGGGTATATAATATTTCGTAATCCTTGACAAAATGGGATCCTTCGCAACAATCAGAACCACCCAGTTCACCAAGAAAATTGGTGCCTCCTATGCCTAAGAAAACTTCCTGTCTTAATTTACGCCATTGCGAACCATATTGAGCATTGACTGTTCCTGAAAATAGCCCAAGTAAAGCAAGTGCAATGAGTAGTCGTTTCATATTATTTGTTTTTAACAAACTTTACTAACTGAATGTGAGGACATTAATAATTTCTCATATCCACTCCCCACATCAGCTTTTTTTGTAAAGTGCTAAAATAATTATTATTAAACAATTTTACAAGATTAATCGAAAAATTTGCCTTTTTTATGATTATTTCCTCAAAAAATGTGCGGTGTACTGACCTGTAATCAAGACTAAGTTTTGCAGATTTTTGAGTACCTTCAAGTTTTAGCTTAATTGTGCCCTCGTCAGAAATCACCAAAGGGCGTACAGTTAAATTGTGCGGAGCAATGGGTGTAATAACAAAATTATTGCTGTTGGGATGCACAATGGGGCCGCCGCAACTCAATGAATAGGCAGAACTGCCTGTAGGTGTACTCACAATTAAACCATCAGACCAGTATGTGTTGATTAATTCATCATCATAAAAAGCATTTATTTTTATCATGGATGGGCTAACATGTTTTTGCAATGCTATTTCGTTCATCGCAAAATTATTGTCACCGAAATCATCCATTTCGGTATGTGTTTCCAGTAGGGAGCGCTGCTCCATCTTATATTCTCCTTGTAAAACCTGTTCAAGGGCACGCGGGATTTCATTTTTTGAAACGTATGACAGAAATCCCAGTCTCCCACTATTGATTCCCAGGATGGGTATTCCTTTGTCTTTGATCATGTTTACCGTTTCAAGAAAAGTTCCGTCGCCACCAATTGAAAATACCATATCAATGTCATTCCAGTCATCTGCGGGGTGATTGAATAAGCCTTCACAAGCCGGCTCATAAGCCAATTTTTCCTTGATAAAGGTCGCAAAAGGCCGGTATATACAGAATTTAATCTTATTTTTTTTTAGCATCTCAAAGATCTGAATGATGCTTCCATTGAAGGATTGATTGAAACGCCGGCCGTAAATTGCAATTTTCATATCATCAATAAATTTTATACAGTGGTGAATAAAACCAGACAAATATACCAAAAGCATTGTGATTTGTAAAGGCAACATGGCACCCAAAACTCCTGTCATAATAAGTATGACATTCAATACCTGCCCCTGTGCTTGTCAAAAAGCCACCCGGCAATTCATTTTCGGTGCCATAATTTTTATCGTACCAGGTTTTGGCATTGTCCCAAAATGCATATAAATAAACATCGTAATACAATTCATCGAAAGCGTTTACCGGAATAAACGGGATGTTTACTTTTTCCCGGGAAAACAACTTATACCTTAATGTCTGATTGATATTTATCAATCCTGTTCCGTGAATCGTATGGTATTCAAATCCACGAGGATAATAGTCGTATCCCATTATCCCTGACAAATGATAAGGAAGCCGGCTTGTGTTTGTCATTTTCCATAAGCCGTTTGTTTCAAATGCATAATGCATTCTTTCTGTGAACGCATGATAAAAATGCAATTGTATTTTTGATGTTAAAAAAGGGCGCTTTTGAAAATCCATCGCCGGTTGTTGATTTTGAATTTCTGATAACACCAAAAACCCTTGGGTAGGAAAAAACCTGTCATCTCTTTCATCCCATTCATACTGCAATGCAAGCTTAATAAAATCAGATTCCTGTTCTGCATTGTAGAGAAAAACAGGATAAACATCATAGAGGCTGTCAGAGATTTCATAACGATGGTATTCTCCGAAAAACCTCAGCCTGTGATGTATTGCAGGACGGGCAATGTAAACAAAGCCGGCTCTGTCTTCATATAAAACGGTCAGATCAGGATGGTAAAAATACTCCGGCTTATCATTGATGTCCATAACGGCCACCTGCCGTTGCATGAAGCGGTCAGCATAGACTTGAAAACCGTGTATGTTCGCATTATCAATGCCGGGATTTTCATACAATATGCCCATTTGTTCCCGGTATCCAAAACGCGCCTTAAGCTTTAAAAATTGATTTCTGCCAAAAAGATTGTGTTTTTCAAAACTCAGGCCGTAATTGATTTTTTTCCAGTCAGCATTATGAAAAAACGCACTTAAATTTCTGTCAGCGTGTTCCAGGATCGGATATATCCAGTAATACCATCTTTCTTTAACATGCACCGTTACATCCATCCCATCGGTTTGTTCTGACCAGGTTATCTCAACAAACACAAACAAAGACGTATTCATAAGGTTTTCCTCAGCGTTGCTGATCGCTTCAGGCCAGCTATCATGGGCAATGCTGTCTCCAACAGAGAAACTCAATTCACGGATAATTATTGAGGAATCTGTGGTGTGATTACCCCTGATATTGAGTGATTTGATGGTTTGTGAGTACGCATTTGACACCACAGTGAAAAAGACAAGCACAATGATAATGAAGCGTATTTTGCTCATTAAACGTTTAAATAACTTAAAAACAACTCATATCTGTCTCTGTACATAGAATTTACATCATCATCAATCATAAATGAAGCTTTGATGTTGTAGTCATAACGATTAAAACTATGAATGATTGGATTGATATCGGTAGTATCAAATTTAATTGTGACATAGATTTTCATGCTGTCTTTTGTGCCGGAAACATAAAGACTTACAATTTTGGTGTTGTTTTCTTCTGCAATTCTTGCGATTTCACTCAACGCATAATCATGCACCCCCATTTCCAGTACCATCACAGTGCCTCTTACTTCAGCGCATGTAATCCTGGCAAAATGCTGAACCAAATCAGTTAAAGTAATGGCCCCCAGGTATGTTTTCGATGTTTCTGAAAGCACCGGAATAATGCTTAGTTTTAGTTTCGCAGTTAAATCTACAACTTCCCATAAGTGTTGATTTTCAGTTACAAAAGGTCTGATCAGACTTAACTTATGATTTCCGATGGGCTCTTTTCCACAATTCAAATTGTAAATATCAGATTCAGATATCAGACCCAGGAAATCCTCATTGTTTACGATGGGCATGTGAGATACTTTGAAAAATTCCATCCAGGACAACACTTTATTGCCTGTGTCAGACGTTTTAACTTCCGGGATCAGTGAAGATATGAGTTCATTAGCATACATAAAAATTTATTTTCATGGTTAAAATTTCATACATGATAAAGATAATATATATTTGTAAGAAAAATACAAAAAAATGACAAGATTAAGTGTTAACATCAATAAAATAGCCACATTGCGGAATGCCAGGGGCGGAAATACCCCTGATGTATTACAAGCTGCCATACGTTGTGAAGCTTATGGAGCAGATGGCATAACAGTACATCCCAGGCCCGATGAAAGGCACATCCGGAGAAGCGACATATTCGCCATTCGCCCTCACATACAAACGGAATACAATATTGAAGGGTATCCTTCTGAAACTTTTTTGCAACTGATTGAGGAGGTAAAGCCAGATCAGGTAACCCTTGTTCCTGACCCTCCGGAAGCTGTCACATCGAATACCGGTTGGAATACCAGGGAAAATGTTGATTTCCTAACTGAAGCCATCAAGCATCTAAAACCATTTGGCTGCAGAATTTCTATTTTTGTAGATGCTGATCCTGATATGATTAATTACGCGGCAAAAACAGGAACCGACCGGATAGAATTGTACACAGAGGCCTATGCTGTCAACTATCATAATGACAAAGCACATGCTGTCAGGCCATTTGTTGAGGCAGCTAAACTTGCATCCCAACTTGGACTGGGCATCAATGCCGGTCACGACCTGAGCCTTGATAACCTGGCTTTTTTCAACACAAACATACCGGATTTGGCTGAAGTCTCCATTGGGCATGCATTGATTTCTGACGCGTTGTATTATGGCCTGGAAAACACCATTCAAATGTACAAACGCCAATTACAAAAACCCTGATATAAAATTGGTTTTCATGTTTGCATGATGCGATATTTATTACATTTGTTCATCAAGAAAAAGAAATTATGTGCGGAATAGCTGGATATTATGCATCTGACTCGTTTGTTACAGAGGAGGAAATGCACCTTATGGCAGAATCAATGAAACACAGGGGCCCTGATGCTGAAGGGTTTTATTGTGACAGTCATGCCGGTTTTGCACACAAACGTCTGAGCATACTGGATTTATCTGATAATGCAAATCAGCCCATGGAATCTCACTCAAGGCGTTATACCTGTGTATATAACGGTGAGATATATAATTTCAGGGATATTGCGGCAGAATTGGATGTTACATTCAGAACCAGAAGTGATACAGAAATCATTATTGAAGCGTTTGAAGAATGGGGCGTAACCTTTGTCAATAAACTGAACGGGATGTTTGCCCTGGCCATTTATGATAAACAGGAAAAAATATTGTATTTGTTCAGAGACAGAGTCGGTATAAAACCTCTGTATTACTACTGGGATGGTGATCATTTTGTGTTTGCATCTGAATTGAAGGCTTTACTTCAGGTAAACAACATAAAACAAAATTTGACAATCAACAGCCTGGCTATCAATGAATATTTACATCTTGGCTATATCCCTGAGCCGGATACCATTTACCGTAAAATCAGAAAATTTCCCTCTGGGCATTTGGGTATTCTGGATGAAAACGGACTTCGTATTGAAGCATACTGGATGATTGAAGGAGCCATCCGCCGGAATTTGATTGATAATCACAAAGATGCTAAAAGCAGGTTAACAGAACTGATAGACAATTCTGTAGAATCACGTCTTATCAGTGATGTCCCTTTTGGAAGTTTGTTAAGCGGAGGCATAGATTCAAGCCTGGTCACAGCGTTTGCACAAAAACATACACAAGGAAAACTCAATACCTTTTCAATTGGTTTTAAAGAGAATGAATATAATGAGGCTGAATATGCCAGGAAAGTGGCCAAACATTTAGGGACAAATCATCATGAACATATTGTGTCCAAAGATGAAGCCCGTGATATGATTCCGGACATTCTGAATTATTACGATGAGCCTTACGCTGATTCATCAGCGATACCCACTATGTTATTATCAAGGTTTGCAAAAAAAGACGTCAGTGTTGTCTTGTCGGGTGATGGTGGAGATGAACTGTTTCATGGTTACGGTGCATATACCTGGGCAAAGCGGCTTTCGAATCCCCTGTTACGTGGTATGAGACAGCCCATAAAATACGGATTATCCAAAATGTCAGACCGCCATCAGCGTGTATCCCATTTGTTTGATTTTGATCAAAAAGCCAAATTGAAATCCCACATATTTTCGCAGGAACAATATTTTTTCAGCAGGGCAGAAATTGAAAAAATACTGGTTGATAACTTTACTGAAGAAATCAACCTGCAGGAAGATCATAGTTATTTTGTCAGGCATTTATCTGCCGGTGAAAATCAGGCTGTTTTTGATTTGCGGTATTACCTGAAAGATGACCTGCTGGTAAAGCTGGACCGGGCCAGCATGCGATACAGCCTTGAAGCAAGAGTTCCTTTGCTGGATCATCGCATTGTTGAATTTGCACTTAATCTGGATCCCAAACTCAAAGTACGCCGAAACACGAAAAAATACCTGTTAAAAGAGATATTATTTCAACATGTTCCCGAATCGTTATTTGACAGGCCAAAATCCGGATTTGCACTGCCATTAAAGGAATGGTTACGCGATGAACACAGTTACCTGATTAAGGATTACCTGTCAAAGGATGTGATTGAAAAACACAACGTCATTAATTATCCCCCGGTAAAAGAAATGATTGATAACTATATGAATGGCACAGATTACCTTTATAACCGCCTTTGGTTATTGATTGTCCTGCACCAGTTCCTCGAGCGTATGAATAAATAGAGTCTGTCTATAAAGTCCGCTGGCTGCGTTATACTCGTCTGAAAAATCCTCATTTACAAAAGTAAACTCCGGTATTTTCAGACTTCGCAAGCCTTGCCAGCGAACTTTCTAGTTCAGACTCTCAAAATATAAAGACACTATGAACACGCACTAAATAAGAAAATTAAGCTTCAGCAGTGGGGCCACCAAAATTCATAGGCATTTTTGGTGGGGTGTGTCCGCCTTTGATCTTAATTTCACCGTGAACACTCTCGTATTTTTTGATGTTACCCTGAAGGGCATTCATCAATCTCTTGGCATGTTCAGGCGTAAGCACAATCCTGGATTTTACAGGTGCTTTTGGCACACCGGGCATAATCCTGATGAAATCGACAATAAATTCCGAACTTGAATGTGATATAACAGCCAGGTTAGCATAGGTTCCCTGTGCTGTTTTTTCATCCAATTCAATATTCAACTGTTTATTTTTGTCTTGCTGTTGTTCCATAAGATATTATTGTTTTAAAGATTATTCTGTGATATATTTTGACAGAAAAATGAGGTGTTAGGGGGTTAGGGGTTAGGTGTTTAAGATATCTCATAACCTAACCCCTAACACCTCATTTTGTTGATTCGGAATCATCTTCTTCTGTTGCTTCACTGCTTTCCTGCAGTTTTTGCAATTCAGATTTATTACCGACAAGGATTTTGTCATACTCTTTCAATCCGCTACCAGCAGGAATCAAATGACCGACAATCACATTTTCTTTCAATCCGAGCAACAGGTCATCTTTGCCCTTGATGGCTGCTTCGTTGAGTACTTTGTTGGTTTCCTGGAATGAAGCTGCCGACATAAAACTCTCTGTTTGCAGTGCTGCCCGTGTAATACCCTGTAATGCCTGACGTGATGTTGCCGGCACTGCCGGTCTTGCCCTGACAAGCTTAAGGTCTCGCCTTTTAAGGTGTGAATTTTCATCACGAAGCCTGCGGGCTGTTATAATTTGACCTGCTTTCAGGTTAGCTGAATCACCATTATCTTCGATCACCTGCATACCGTAAATTTCATCGTTAATTTCACGGAATTTCCATTTATCAACAATTTGTTTTTCCAGGAATTGTGTGTCACCTGCATCTTCAATAATGACTTTACGCATCATTTGTTTGACTACCACTTCAAAATGTTTATCGTTGATTTTCACACCCTGTAACCTGTACACTTCCTGTACTTCATTGACAATGTATTCCTGAACTTTTGTCGGCCCTTCAATATTAAGGATATCAGCAGGCGTAGTAATCCCATCAGACAACGAAGTACCTGCTCTGATATAATCGCCTTCCTGAACAAGTATTTGTTTTGTCAGCGGAACAAGATATTTTTTCACATCACCATCTTTTGAAGTAACGATGATCTCACGGTTACCACGTTTGATTTTACCAAATTCAACCTGACCGTTAATTTCAGAAACGACTGCCGGGTTAGATGGGTTACGAGCTTCAAAAAGCTCAGTTACACGTGGCAAACCACCAGTAATATCACCACCCTTACTTACATTCCTCGGTATTTTTGCGATGGTTTGTCCGGCAATAAGCTTATCCCCTTCTTTCACGGCAAGATGAGCGCCGACCGGCAAGTTATAATTTTTAAGTACCTTATTCTCATCTTTTTCAGATACAATAGCCAGTTCAGGGTTCTTTTTCTTGTCTTTCGTTTCGGTAATTACTTTTTCCCTGAAGCCGGTTTGTTCATCAGCATCTTCCTGATAGGTGATGCCTTCGATCAGATTATCGAATCTTGAAATCCCTTTCATTTCACTAACAATGGTAGCATTGAATGGATCCCATTCACATATTTTGGTGCCTTTTTCAATTTTCTGATTGTTCTTAACATACAATTTGGCACCATAAGGAATATTATTGGTCATGAGGGTAATCCCGGTATTGTCATCCACAATTTTCATTTCAGCCATGCGGCCGATGACAATATCCACATCATCCTCAGCTTCTCTTTTGTAAGTTACAGTACGTAATTCTTCAATTTCAAGGCGTCCGTTATATTTGGCAGTAATGGATGATTCTGCTGCAATATTACCAGCTACACCACCAACATGGAATGTCCTCAATGTAAGCTGAGTTCCGGGTTCTCCAATTGACTGTGCTGCAATTACGCCAACAGCCTCCCCTTTTTGAACCATCCTTGCAGTAGCCAGGTTACGGCCATAACATTTTGCACAGACACCACGCCTGGATTCACACGTCAATACCGATCTGATCTCAACTTCTTCGATGGGAGAATCTTCAATGGTTTTTGCAATTTTCTCGGTAATTTGGTCTCCCGATTTGATGATAATATCTCCGCTCTGCGGATGATAAACATCGTGTACAGCAGTACGCCCCAGTATACGTTCATAAAGGCTTTCTACAATTTCTTCATTCTTTTTGATAGCTGTAGCCACAATGCCCCTTAATGTACCACAATCTCTTTCTGAAATAACCACATCCTGGCAAACATCAACAAGGCGTCTTGTAAGGTAACCTGCATCAGCCGTTTTGAGGGCAGTATCAGCAAGGCCTTTACGAGCACCATGTGTTGAAATAAAATATTCAAGAACAGATAAGCCTTCCTTAAAATTAGCAAGGATCGGATTTTCAATAATTTGTTGTCCGGCACCTACTGATTTTTGAGGTTTAGCCATCAAGCCGCGCATACCGCATAACTGACGGATCTGCTCTTTGGATCCACGGGCTCCTGAATCCAGCATCATATAAACAGGATTGAAACCATTGTTGTCTTTTGACAGGTTACTCATTACCAACTGGGTAAGTTTCGCATTTGTATGCGTCCAGATATCAATTATCTGATTATACCTTTCATTGTTGGTGATGAAACCCATGTTGTAATTGTTGAGCACTTCATCAACCTGTTGATAACCTTCCTGGATCATGCTTTCTTTTTCATCAGGGATGATAACATCATCAAGGTTAAACGAAAGTCCTCCCTTATAAGCCATGTTGAATCCCATGTGCTTAATGTTATCAAGGAAGTCAGCAGTAACAGCTGTATTTGTTTTATCCAGGACATTAGCAATGATACCGCGCACCGATTTTTTGGTCAGCAATTCATTGATAAACCCAACTTCTTTCGGAGCAATATCATTAAACAACACTCGTCCGGTTGTGGTTTCAATAACCTTCTTAACTAGTTTTCCATCATCATCGAGATCATCCACCCGTACTTTTATGATGGCACTGAGTGCAATTTTCTTTTCATTATAAGCGATTTTTACTTCCTCGGGGGAGTAAAAAGTCAGACCTTCGCCTTTGGAGCCTTTTCGTCCTTTTGTAATGTAGTATAACCCAAGCACCATATCCTGAGATGGCACGGTAATCGGGGCTCCATTGGCCGGATTAAGAATATTGTGAGAAGCCAGCATAAGTATCTGAGCTTCTAAGATGGCTGCATTGCCCAGTGGAAGATGAACAGCCATCTGGTCACCATCAAAGTCAGCATTAAATGCTGTACATGCAAGGGGATGAAGCTGAATGGCTTTCCCTTCAATCAATTTTGGTTGAAATGCCTGAATACCTAAGCGGTGCAGTGTTGGTGCACGGTTTAGCATTACCGGATGTCCTTTCAATACATTTTCCAGTATATCCCAGATCACGGGGTCTCTGCGGTCAACAATTTTCTTGGCAGATTTCACTGTTTTTACAATGCCTCTTTCAATCAGCTTTCTGATTACAAAAGGTTTGTAAAGTTCTGCTGCCATATCTTTTGGCAAACCACATTCATGGAGTTTCAATTCAGGGCCGACAACAATCACAGAACGTGCAGAATAATCAACACGTTTTCCAAGCAGGTTTTGACGGAAACGTCCTTGTTTTCCTTTCAGGCTGTCGCTAAGGGATTTCAATGGCCTATTGGCATCCGTTTTAACGGCATTGGATTTACGTGAATTATCAAATAGGCTATCAACCGATTCCTGAAGCATGCGTTTTTCATTACGTAAAATAACTTCAGGTGCTTTTATAATCATAAGGCGTTTAAGCCTGTTGTTTCTGATGATTACGCGTCGGTAAAGATCATTAAGGTCTGATGTAGCAAACCTGCCACCATCAAGGGGCACGAGTGGCCTGAGTTCAGGAGGTATAATGGGGATAACCCTTATAACCATCCATTCAGGTCTGTTTTTTTCTTTAGATGCCCTGAATGCTTCAACCACATTCAGTCTTTTGAGTGCTTCATTTTTTCGTTGCTGGGATGTTTCCTTATTGGCTTTGTCTCTTAAACTGAAAGACAGATCATCAAGGTCAATCCTAGACAAGAGATCAAATACTGCTTCAGCACCCATTTTAGCGATAAACTTGTTAGGATCATCATCTTCAAGCATCTGATTTCCTTGTGGCAGGGCATCAATTATATCAAGGTACTCTTCTTCCGTTAAAAAGTCAAGAGGCTTTAAATCATCTTTTTCTTTGACACCGGGCTGGATAACCACATATTTTTCATAATATATGATGGAATCCATTTTTTTGGTAGGCAAGCCAAGCAGATAACCAATTTTGTTTGGCAGGGAACGGAAATACCAGATGTGAGCCACAGGCACTTCGAGTTTAATATGCCCCATACGTTCCCGGCGCACTTTTTTCTCGGTTACTTCCACACCACAGCGATCGCATACAATTCCCTTGTAGCGGATACCTTTGTATTTACCACAGTGACATTCAAAATCTTTTACCGGTCCAAAAATGCGTTCACAAAACAGGCCATCCCTTTCCGGTTTGTATGTCCGGTAATTGATGGTTTCTGGTTTTTTAACTTCACCACTAGAGCGATCCATAATATCTTCGGGTGAAGCCAAACTGATGGATAATTTGTCAAAGTTACTGGTAACTTTCTTGTCTTTTTTGAAAGCCATATATCTTCTCAATTAAATAAGTACAAATTAATTCATTTCAAAATTGAGACACAAGCCTTGCAACTCATGAATAAGCACATTTAAAGACTCCGGCACTCCGGGAGTTGGCATGGGTGTTCCTTTTACGATTGATTCGTAAGTTTTGGCACGCCCTTTAACATCATCGGATTTCACAGTGAGTATTTCTCTCAACGTATGAGCAGCTCCAAATGCTTCGAGGGCCCAAACCTCCATTTCACCAAAACGCTGACCGCCAAATTGAGCTTTACCACCAAGCGGTTGCTGTGTGATCAGTGAATAGGGGCCAATGGAACGGGCATGCATTTTATCGTCAACCATGTGCCCGAGTTTAAGCATATAAATCACACCAACGGTAGCGGGCTGATCAAATTTTTCGCCGGTTTCTCCATCATAAATATGGGTTTTTCCATATCTTGGTAAGCCGACTTTATCGGTAAAATCATTGATCTGATCCAGCGTGGCACCATCAAAAATTGGTGTTGAAAATTTCATGCCGAGTTTTTCACCAGCCCAGCCAAGGACAGTTTCGTATATTTGTCCGAGGTTCATACGGGATGGCACACCCAGCGGATTCAATACCAAATCAACAGGCGTTCCGTCTTCAAGGAAAGGCATATCTTCCTGCCTGACAATCCTGGCAATAATACCTTTATTTCCGTGCCGGCCTGCAACTTTATCACCGACTTTAATAACCCGCTTTTTGGCCAGGTAAATCTTTGCCATTTGAACAATACCATTTGGCAATTCATCGCCAATTGTAATGTTCAAGGATTTACGCCTGTATTTTCCCTCCAGGTTTTTAAATTCAATGAGGTAATTATGTAAAATCTTTTCGATGGTTGCGTTTTTCTTTTTGTCGGTTGTCCATTTGGACGGTTTAACATCAAGGAAATCTATTTTTGCAAGTGCTTTGAGCGTAAATTTTTTGCCTTTGGGGATTAGCACTGCCCCAAAGTTGTCTTTTACTCCCTGTGAAGTTTTACCATTAACGACAACAAACAATTTTTCAAGCAATACGTTTTTGAGTTTTTCTGCCTCCTGTTGGAATTCATTATCGATGTTCTGAACAAGAATTTTTTCCTGATTTCTTGTTTTTTTGTCTTTATAGATTTTGGAAAACAACTTTTTATCAACCACTATACCGGATGTAGAAGGCGAGGCTTTTAATGAAGCATCTTTCACATCACCTGCTTTATCACCAAAAATAGCACGCAACAATTTTTCTTCAGGTGAAGGATCGGATTCGCCTTTCGGTGTGATTTTACCGATCATAATATCCCCGGCTTTCACATTTGCACCGATACGGATAATCCCGTTTTCATCAAGATTCCTTGTTGCAGATTCACTCACGTTTGGTATATCTGCGGTTAATTCTTCGAGGCCTCGTTTAGTATCTCTAACATCAAGTTGATATTCTTCAATATGCACAGAAGTAAAGACATCATCCCGGACAACACGGTCAGAAATCACCACAGCATCCTCAAAATTATATCCTTTCCAGGGCATAAAGGCAACTTTCAAATTGCGTCCCAGAGCAAGTTCGCCGCCAACAGTTGCGTATCCTTCTGTCATGACGGTTCCTTTTTGCACTTTATCTCCTTTTCTGACGATGGGCATTAAGTTGACATTGCTGTTTTGATTGGTTTTTTGAAATTTTGTAATGTCATAAGTAACGGTATCATCATTAAAGGAAGCAAATTTTTCCTCCTCACTGCGGTTATATTTAACCACGATTTTATCAGCATCCACGTATTCTACCACACCATTTCCTTCGGCAAGGAAAAGCAACCGGGAATCCCTGGCCACTCTTTCTTCAATACCTGTACCCACAATTGGTGCTTCGTTTTTGATCAATGGAATGGCTTGTCTCATCATATTGGATCCCATAAGAGCACGGTTTGCATCATCATGTTCCAGGAAAGGAATCAGAGATGCTGCAATGGAAGCAATCTGATTTGGAGCCACATCCATAAGACGGATACTTTCCGGTTCAGTCATGGCATATTCACCGTCATGCCGCACCCTGATCTTATCAGACTGAAACATTCCTTCATCATCAATGGGCGCATTTGCCTGAGCAATAACATGATTTTCTTCTTCCTCTGCACTGAGGTAAAGAATATCTTCCTTAAGTTTTACCTGTTCTTCCTCAACTTTTCTGTAAGGCGTTTCAATAAAACCAAGCTCATTGATTTTAGCATAAACACAAAGGGAAGAGATCAAACCGATGTTTGGTCCCTCAGGTGTTTCAATGGGACATAACCTACCATAGTGGGTATAATGCACATCCCTGACTTCAAAACCGGCACGTTCACGGGATAATCCGCCGGGGCCGAGAGCGGAAAGACGTCGTTTGTGAGTCATTTCAGCGAGCGGATTTGTCTGATCCATAAACTGAGACAACTGGTTGGTTCCAAAAAATGAATTGATGACCGAAGACAAGGTTTTTGCATTGATCAGGTCGGTGGGATGAAAGACTTCATTATCCCTGACATTCATTCTTTCCCTGATGGTTCTTGCCATTCTTGCCAAACCGACACCAAACTGGTTCCCCAATTGTTCTCCAACAGTACGAATTCTTCTGTTACTCAGGTGATCAATATCATCAACTTCCGCTTTAGAATTGATCAGTTCGATCAGGTATTTAATGATAGCAATAATATCATCTTTTGTTAAGGTTTTGGTGTTTTCATTGATATCAATTTTCAATTTTTTATTTAACCTGTAGCGTCCAACTTCACCAAGATCATACCGCTTAGAGGAGAAAAACAAGTTATCAATTACTTCCCGTGCAGTTGTTTCGTCGGGAGGTTCAGAACTACGCAATTGTCGGTAAATATAGACCACAGCTTCTTTTTCAGAATTACATGGGTCTTTATACAGCGTGTTATAAATGATTGCATAATCCGAGGTTTTTGATTTTTCCCTGTGAACAAGAATGGTTTTGGACCCAGAATCAATGATGGTCTGAATATGTTCAGGTTTGATTACGGTTTCCCTGTCGAGGATAACTTCATTTCTTTCGATGGAAACAACTTCACCGGTATCTTCATCAACAAAATCTTCCACCCATGATCTAAGCACTCTGGCAGCCAATTTCCGATCAACGACTTTCTTGAGCGCCGTTTTGTTTGCTTTAATTTCTTCGGCGAGATCAAAGATTTCAAGGATTTCTTTATCACTTTCAAAACCAATGGCTCTGAGTAGTGTTGTAACGGGTAATTTCTTTTTTCTGTCAATGTATGCGTACATAACAGAATTGATATCGGTTGCAAATTCCATCCATGACCCTTTAAAGGGAATGATACGTGCCGAATACAATTTGGTCCCGTTAGCATGGAGGCTTTGTCCAAAGAAAACGCCGGGAGATCTGTGTAATTGTGACACAACGATACGTTCAGCCCCATTGATCACAAATGAACCTTTAGGTGTCATATAAGGAATGGGGCCGAGCCATACATCCTGAATGGTTGTTTCAAAATCTTCATGTTCCGGATCTGTACAATACAGTTTAAGTTTGGCTTTCAGCGGGACAGAATATGTAAGCCCCCTGGCCAGGCATTCCTCAATGGTATACCTGGGCAAATCGATGGAATAATCCATAAACTCCAGCACAAAATTATTGCGAGTATCTGAAATGGGGAAGTTTTCGTTGAAAACTTTATAAAGTCCCTCATTTTTTCTTTTTTCCAAAGTTGTATCTAGCTGCAAAAAATCCTTAAAGGATTTTAATTGCAGATCAAGAAAATCCGGATAATCAAGCTGATTTTTGGTTGTAGAGAACGAATATCTCTGGCTATTATTTACTGACATTGACGTTGGATTAGTTAAGAAAATACAAAACGACGAAAGGTTTAAAACCAGAAACCTGGTTTTAAACCTAAAAAACGTAAAAAAAGTGGGCTTATTTTAATTCCACTTCAGCGCCTTCTTCTTCGAGCTGAGATTTAAATTGCTCGGCATCTTCTTTAGACACACCCTCTTTAACAGGAGCAGGTGCACCATCAACCAAGGCTTTAGCTTCTTTAAGCCCTAATCCGGTCAGTTCTTTAACAAGTTTAATAATTTTCAGCTTGGTTTGTCCGGCTGAATTCAGAATCACATCAAATTCAGTTTGTTCTGCTTCAGCTTCACCTTCGCCACCAGCGGGAGCTGCGACAACAGGAGCAGAAGCAGCAGGTTCGATACCATGTTCTTCTTTTAAGATATCAGCGAGTTCGTTGACATCTTTTACCGATAAGTTTACTAACTCTTCAGCTAATTTTTTGAGATCTGCCATTTTTCTATCACTTTTAAAATGTTATTCAATTAATAAATTACTCTTCTCTGTCTGCCAGTGCTTTGGTAAGCCCGGCAATAATTTGACCAGCACTCTGGAGTTGTGATACAACGTTTTTTGCTGGTGATTGCAGCAGAAGCACAATGTCTCCGAGAATTTCTTCTTTGGATTTAAGCCCGGCAAGGGCTTCCAATTGATCTTCTCCAAGATAAAAATTTTCAGCAGCATAAGCACCTTTCAAGCTGGGCTTATCATGGTTTTTAATGAATGTTTTGATAACCTTACCAGGAGCATTTGCTGTATTAGAAAACATTACAGTGATATTGCTTTTGAGTAAATCATACAATTCTTCAAAATCACCATCTGCTTTGTCCAGTGCCCTTTTAAATAAGGTATTCTTAACCATGGTAAGCTTTACTTCTTTCTCATAACATTGTTTTCTGAGATCTGTAGTTTCTTCAGCATCCAACCCTTGTGTATTAGTAAGGTAGAAATGATCGAAACGATTGATCTCATCGGCCAGAATGTCGATCTGTTTGTTTTTGTCTTCTCTTGTTTTCATAGAAGTAAAGTCTTAAAAAAATTTATACCAAAGACTTTGGATCGAGTTGGATTCCAAGGCTCATGGTACTAGATATATGTACACTCCTCATATAGGTACCCTTAGATGATGCCGGTTTTAATTTGGCAATTGTCTGAGCAATTTCTTTTGCATTGTCGCGAATTTGCTCAGGCAAGAAGGATACTTTTCCAATTCTGGTATGGATGATGCCATATTTGTCCACTTTGAAATCGATTTTACCTTTTTTCACTTCTTCAACGGCTTTTCCGATTTCCATTGTAACAGTTCCGCTTTTGGGATTTGGCATCAGTCCACGAGGACCAAGAATACGCCCAAGGCGACCAATTTTGGCCATTACGGGGGGCATAGTAATAATTACATCCATATCTGTCCATCCCTCCTGAATTTTTTCGATGTAATCATCGAGGCCAACATAATCGGCGCCGGCATTTTTTGCCTCTTCCTCTTTGTCGGGTGTACACAACGCAAGCACTTTCACCTCTTTGCCGGTACCATGTGGCAGGGTAGTAATACCGCGGACCATTTGGTCGGCTTTCCGGGGATCTACTCCGAGTCTGAAATCCATATCCACGGAGGCATCGAATTTGGTTGAAGAAACTTCCTTAACCAATTCAGCAGCTTCGTCAATTGGATATTTTTTTCCAGCTTCGAGTTTTTCGATAGCCTGTTTTCTGTTTTTTGTCTTTTTTGCCATGTCGAGTCACGCTAAATTTTAATTATCAAACGGGGCATTCCCTTTTACAGTAACACCCATACTACGAGCCGTACCAGCTACCATTTTCATTGCAGATTCGATGTTAAAACAGTTCAGATCAACCATTTTATCTTCAGCAATGGCTTTAATCTGATTCCATGTTACTGAACCTACTTTGGTGCGGTTTGATTCCGGAGAGCCCTTTTTTAACTTGCTAGCTTCAAGCAATTGAACAGCAGCCGGAGGGGTTTTTACAACAAAATCAAAAGATTTGTCTCCATACACTGTTATAATAACAGGCAAAACCTTCCCAGCCTGTTCCTGTGTACGTGCGTTAAATTGCTTACAAAACTCCATAATATTCACTCCTTTGGCACCCAGTGCGGGACCGACAGGAGGGGATGGATTTGCAGCACTACCACGTATTTGTAATTTTATCAGGGCCTCTACTTTTTTAGCCATAATTTTACTCTTTTTCAACTTGCATAAAACTCAATTCCAATGGTGTTTTTCTACCGAAAATTTTCACCATAACTTTCAGTTTTTTCTTGTCTTCGTGGACTTCTTCAATGGTTCCTTTAAAACCATTAAAAGGCCCGTCGATGACTTTCACTGATTCGTTTACATAAAACGGAATGTTAATCTCTTCTTCTTGTTCAGCGAGTTCATCTACTTTACCAAGAATACGATTTACTTCCGATTCTCTCAGGGGTACGGGATCGCCGGACTGAGTTCCGAGGAAGCCGATCACGTTTGTAACATTTTTAATGATATGGATAATTTCACCATCGAGAGCAGCTTCAATCAGGACATATCCAGGGAAATGGTTTCTTTCCTTAGATATTTTTTTTCCGTTTCTGACCTGGTAATATTTTTCCATGGGAATCAGAACATTGGAAACCCTGTCCTGTAAGTCCCTACGTGCAATCTCGGATTCAAGAAATTCTTTCACACGTTTTTCTTTTCCTCCGATTGCCCGAATTACATACCATTTTTTATCTCTATTATTATCCATGCCAATACCCGAATCAATGAATTAAAAAATACTATAAATGAGTTCCAGCACGTTTTTAAATGAAACATCCATCAAATAAACAATTAGTGCGATTATTACGGAAGCAACCATTACTACTAATGCGCTATTTTGCAGTTCTGACCATGTAGGCCAGGACACTTTATGAATCAGTTCTTCGTAGGTTCCTTTTATGTATGATGAAACAGCCATATCACTTTTATTTAGCACGGGTGGAGAGACTCGAACTCCCAGCCTGCGGTTTTGGAGACCGCTGCTCTGCCAATTGAGCTACACCCGTAAAATGAACAAATTAATTCGGCAAGGCAAGCTTGCCGAATCAATTTACATTTTACCAGTTTAATGCTCTTTTATTCTTCAACTTCAATAATCTGTCCAGCACCTACAGTACGGCCACCTTCACGGATAGCAAACCGCAGACCCACATTACATGCAACAGGATAAATAAGCGTAACATCAATGGTTACATTATCACCCGGCATTACCATTTCAACACCATCGGGCAATTTAATTTCACCTGTGATATCCATGGTACGCAAGTAAAATTGTGGACGGTAATTATTGTGGAAAGGTGTATGGCGTCCGCCTTCATCTTTTTTCAAGACGTAAACTTCAGCTTTGAATTTTGTAACTGGTTTAATAGAACCAGGCTGAGCTACAACCATACCTCTTTTTATTTCTTTCTTATCTACACCACGTAACAACAGACCAACGTTGTCCCCAGCTTCTCCTCTGTCAAGGATTTTGCGGAACATTTCAACACCGGTTACAACAGTTTTACGACCATCAGCACCCAGTCCGATGATATGCACTGCATCGCCAGTATTCACAACACCTGATTCGATACGTCCTGTGGCAACAGTTCCACGTCCTGTAATTGAGAAAATATCTTCTACAGGCAGGAGGAACGGTTTTTCATTATCACGAGGAGGAACGGGAATCCATTCATCCACGGCTTTCATCAAATCACGTATCTGTTGTTCTCCATCAGCATCGCCGTTAAGGGCAGCAAGAGCAGAACCGCGAATAACGGGAGCATCATCGCCATCAAATTCATAGAAGCTAAGGAGTTCACGTACTTCCATATCCACGAGCTCAAGAAGTTCTTCATCATCGACGAGGTCGCATTTATTGAGGAAAGTAACAATTTTCGGCACATTAACCTGACGGGCAAGAAGAATATGTTCTCTTGTCTGAGGCATGGGGCCGTCAGTAGCAGCAACCACGAGAATGGCACCATCCATTTGAGCTGCACCCGTAACCATGTTTTTCACATAATCGGCGTGTCCCGGACAGTCAACATGGGCATAGTGCCTGTTTTCTGTTTCATATTCAACATGTGCAGAATTGATCGTAATCCCTCTTTCTTTTTCTTCAGGAGCGTTGTCAATAGAATCAAAACTGGCTTCTGTGGCATAACCATCTTTGGCCAGAATCTTTGTAATTGCAGAGGTCAATGTTGTTTTACCGTGGTCAACGTGACCAATAGTACCAATATTGACATGCGGTTTGTTTCTTTCAAATTTTTCTTTTGCCATGGTTTTAAAAATTTATAATATTACTTTATCACTTTACTTATTTTTAATTTAACCTTTCTAATAACATCAAAATCAGAGCCAATGATGGGACTTGAACCCATGACCTCTTCCTTACCAAGGAAACGCTCTACCTCTGAGCTACATCGGCTGGCCAAGAGCGGGAAACGAGGCTCGAACTCGCGACCCCAACCTTGGAAGGGTTGTGCTCTACCAACTGAGCTATTCCCGCATCCTTACAACATTCAGAGCCGTATAATGTGGGGAGAGCAGGATTCGAACCTACGAAGGCATACGCCAGCAGATTTACAGTCTGCCCCAGTTGGCCACTTTGGTATCTCCCCCGGTCACAAGAGCCGATGGACGGATTCGAACCCACGACCTGCTGATTACAAATCAGCTGCTCTGACCAACTGAGCTACATCGGCTTATATTAAAAAGAACCTTTACGCCAAAAGCGTACCGAAAATTGGAGTGCAAATATATATACTTTTATTTGAGTTTACAAAAATATTTGAATTATTTTTTTCAGGTATCCGTTAAAAAGTTTTTAAACAGACACATTTTCCTCACAACCAGGTTTTTATTAAATTTCTTTACACGTAAAATGTTCCTACAACAGAAACAATATGCATAATAACTATTCACATATCTATTAATATGCTTCCCCATTTTAACCTTACAAACGAATTAAGACGTTTATACTGCCTTGCCAGCGAACTCATACAAAACAGATCCTTCACTGCATTGAAAAGCTCTAAACACATGCAGGATGCATCATCGCCACCTCACCCCCTCAAAACGGGTTGCAGATTTAAAATAACAACAAATTCTGTTGTTTCCATCAAAGGATTTATAAAAAGAGAGTATTATACTGGTTTATGCAATGTTATTTTTGCCTTTGTTTTTCCTTGAATTTTTTCAATTGACGACGGAGAGCCTGATAATTCAAGTCAACAGCTTCTTCAAAGCTTTTTGCCTGTTTTTTCGCAAAGATTTCATCATTTTTAGGAATTTCAATTTTGATTTCCACAAACTTATTATCAAGGGATGAACCGTTATCCACCCTCAAAGTTACATCAGCAGCTATGACATCGGGAGCTACTTTTGTTAATTTTTCCATTTTTTCGTTGATAAATTCAACGAGTTTTTTGTCTGCGTCAAATCGTAAAGAACGTACGTTAATGTTCATAGTAACCTCCTTTTAATTAGTTCCCGGCTCGTGGATGAGCCTTATTATATATATTGATTAATTGTTCAAAACTATTGTGTGTGTATATTTGGGTTGCGGCCAGGTTGGCATGTCCAAGCAATTCTTTTATGGCATTGAGATCTGCTCCGCGATTTAGCATGTGTGTGGCAAAACTGTGCCTGAGAATATGAGGGCTCCGTTTTTTCATGCTGCTTACCTGCCCAAGGTAATAGTTCACTTTATTATAAACGAATGAAGGATAAAGTTTATGACCGGAATCAGTTACCATCACAGGAGCGTTATTCTGACATGAGAAATGCTGACCGGCTTTGGCTGTCGCATATTCATTTAAAAGCTTAATTACATTATCTGATACTGGAATGATTCTCTCTTTATTACGTTTTCCCATTACTTTAATCTGCATTTGCCCTGCATCCACATCAGCATGAGTTAATTCGATTAATTCTGCCTGCCTCATGCCGGTATTATAAAGCAATTCTATCAAAAGATAATCCCGGATAGCCGAAAAATTATCCTCATGATTATCAAAAAGCTTAAGCATATCCTCCAAGGGCTTTTCGGGGACAAATTCGGGTAGCATGTTTTTGGTTTTCGGTGCTTGTACTTTACTCATCGGATTGTGCAATACAATCTTATTTCTTATCAGATAACTGTAAAAACCGTTAATGCTTGCCAGTTTTCTTTTTACTGATCGTGCTGAAACAGTTTTCATTAAATGTACTATCCAGGAACGTATTTCTTTCGAGTCCAAATTACGTAATTCGATTAATTCATTTGTATCAGACAGACAAAAGAAAAGGTAAAATTGTTCAATATCGTTTTGGTATGCTCTTACCGTATGTGCGGAATAGCGTTTTTCAAATTTCAAAAAATTCAGGTAAATATCCTTTTGCATAAAACCTTAATCAACTTCACGTGTCTTTTATTCATTATTCATTACGTAAATAATAACGAAAAGGTTACAAATAAAATTGTAAATACGATTAAAAAAATGTCAGAATTTTAGCTCTATTGGTGGATAAAGTGATATTAATTTTCTTTGTCCCTGAGTTTCTGGATGTATTTTGCTTTCATCATTTCCTGACGACGTTGCATTGATGGTTTGGTAAATGCTTGCCGCTCACGCAATTCTTTGATAACGCCTGTTTTCTCAAATTTGCGTTTGAAGCGTTTCAAAGCCCTGTCAATATTTTCGCCTTCTTTTACTGGTACTATAATCATAGGTTCTACAGTTTAAATATAATTGTTTCAAATTGAGGGCTGCAAAAATACATATTTATTTTTTACATCACAAAATTATTTTGGATTTTGAATTTTGTTCTTTGTTTTTTTTGGTAAATGTATATATGGAATGATTTTTTGATAGGTAGTGTCTGCAATGATGTTATTTTTCAGCAATTCTTCAGGATGTTTAATTCTGCCTGCAAAATCACGGTATTTCATGATGTTTTTTACATTGTTTTTTGTCATGTAGGGATGTCTCAACAAATCACCGAAGGAAATTTTATTTAGGTCAATATGGGTAATATTTTCCTCATCAATAATAATGTGATCCTTTAGTTTATTCAGATTCGTTTGTGACATACCATACACTTCGAGTAACTGATCGGTTTTATAATAACCACCAAGCAAATTTCTGTATGTGATGATCCGTTGTGCAATAGATTCGCTTACAGCTTCTGTTTCAATGAGTCCTTTTTTGTTCGTTGTGTTAATCTGCACAGTTATGATTTCTTTACTTACAGGGTCTTCCCCATCAGCATCCACATTAAAACTCATGATAGGAGATAACTTGTGTAGCAGGGCAGTGTCAATGCCATACAGTTTTTTTATATCATCCAGGTTTTCAAATCCGCCGACAGCCTTTCTGTATTTAATCCACCTCTCAGACACATCAGGAGCAAAACCAAGCAATTGCAAACTGTCTGAGCTTATTTTATTGGGATTAAATTGAAAGACTTTGTGTTGTTCAGGTGTTTTGTTTTCATCATTTTTTAACCTGATGTAGGATTTTATGTGCAGATAAAATTTCTCAGGCATAGCATATATTTTTTTCATATCCGCTGCCTCGTAAAATTTCCCACCTGCGTTCCTGTAATTGACAATGTTTTGAGCAAGTTTATCCGTAAACCCAAGTGATAACATTTCATCAACAGTAACCGTATTGGGATTGAATGGGAAAAGGGGTTTATCGTAATTCAGGTTATTATCAGGCGTGAATTTATATTCTGAAAATGTTCCTGATTTTTTTGTCTCTTTTGTAAGCTGCATTTCAAATTTATCAATGTCAGCTTCATAACCGGAAAAATCGTAAACCTGTAAATCTGAATTCTTCCATGGCGCCCATACCCTCAGAACAATCAACAACAGAACAACAACTATCAATACGCTAAGTCCACGTTTTTCACGTGCAGAAAAAGCCATCAGGTCTTTCCATTTTTGACTTTTCATCGTTTAATAGCGTGTTTTGGATGTGTCCATGTAATTGAAATATTTTTCAATTTCCTTTTTCACCACAGGAGCCAGTAAAATGATACCAATCAAATTGGGAATGGTCATAAACGTAATCACCGTATCCACAAAATCCCAGACAATGTCCAGTCCCCAAATGCTGCCGAGAAAAACGAACGCTCCAAACACCCAATAATAGGGTTTAATCGCCTTATATCCAAACAGGTATTGAACAGCCCTGCTACCATAATAAGACCATGAAATGATGGTGGAGAAAGCAAAGAGCAACAGTCCTATTGAAATCAGGTGCCTTGAAACTAATCCAAGCCCAATGGGTTCCAACCCAATTCTGAAACTATCAATAGTAATGGCCACACCTTCGGCACTGGTTTTCCAAGCTCCTGTAACCAGAATGACAAGCGCTGTGAGGGAGCAAATAATCAGGGTATCAATTAGTGGTCCAACCGAAGCAACCAGGCCTTCGCGTACAGGGTATTCCGTTTTTGCTGCAGCATGAGCTATAGGCGCAGACCCCTGACCGGCTTCATTGCTGAATAATCCACGTTGCACACCAAGTTTTAAGGTTATGATAAAAGCAGAACCGGCAAACCCTCCTGTGGCTGCAGTTCCTGTAAATGCATCAGAGAATATCATTCCAAAAGCACCGGGAATTTCTTTATACATAACACCAATGATAACCAGGGCTGTGAGCACATAAAAAACAGCCATAAAAGGCACCAGTTTGGAAGTCACACTTGCTATGCGCTTTATGCCACCAACAATAACAAGCAGAACCAGCATGGTGATAATCAAGCCGGTATAAACTGTATCAACCCCGTAACTTGTAGATAGGGCATCAGAAATGGAATTTGACTGAGCCATATTTCCTGTACCAAAAGAACAAATCACAGCAGCGATAGCAAAAATAACAGCCAGTATTTTAGCAAATTTCCCCAGTTTGTCTTTCAATCCGTGTTCGATGTAATACATCGGTCCACCGGAAACGGTTCCATCTTTATTGGTTTGTCGGTATTTAATACCCAGGGTTGATTCAACAAACTTCAGCATCATGCCAAAAAAGGCCACTATCCACATCCAGAAAATGGCGCCCGGGCCACCCCACTGGATAGCCAACGCAACGCCGACAATATTCCCTGTACCAACTGTAGCCGACAATGCTGTTGTAAGCGCCCTAAAGTGATTGATATCACCGAGGTCTTTATCCTTATCATATTTACCACTGATGACACGGAAAGAATGTTTAAGCCTGGTAATATGCAGGAACTTGAATTTAAAAGCAAAAAATATACCTGTTGGCACAAGCAGGGCTACAAGCAGATATCCTCCGACAAACTCATTGTACCAACTGATGCCCGAGTGAATAAATTCTGTAATGCTGTTAAAAATTTCCATACATTTCTTTTAAATATTTTAATTTTATCCAAGCACACCAATGGCTTTAAGAAATACCAGTATGATGGCTATCGGAGCAATGTATTTCAGGATAAAAATAAATACCCTAAGAAAACGCATTTTGATTTGGCCATGGTTTGTAACCTCATCAGCGATGGCTTTTTTCCCAAGTACCCAACCGAGAAATATAACAATAAATACACCACCGAGCGGGAGCAACAGATTAGCAGATACCCAGTCAAGGCTGCCAAAAATAGTATGTCCGAATATTTTAAATTCTGATAACTCTGAAAAGGACAGGGTTGCAAACACCCCTAATACAGCAATGGCAGAGGCAAAAATAATGGTCGCTTTTTTTCGGGATAAATTCAATTCTTCAATGCCATAAGCTACCACCACTTCGAGTACAGAAATGGTTGATGTAAGTGCTGCCACAGACAGCAAAAGAAAAAACATCACAGCAAAGATATAGCCCCCTGCCATTTTAGTAAAGATGTTTGGCAATACCTGAAAAACGAGGCCAGTTCCGGCATCGGGCTCCATCTTGAAAGCAAAAACAGCCGGAAATATCATTACCCCGGCAAGGATAGCAATGGCTGTATCAGCGATTGCTACCTGAAATGTGGTTTTTGGAAGGTTATTATTTTTCTGAATATAAGATCCGTATGTAATTAAAGCTCCCATACCAATGCTCATAGAGAAAAATGACTGGCCAAGGGCTTCAAGGATTACTTTCCCTGTAATTTCTGAAAAATCCGGTTTAAAAAGAAAATTCACGCCTTCGGAAGCACCCGAAAGTGTAAGCGAACGGATACACATTATAATGATGAGTAATACCAGGAGGGGCATTAACATTTTGGTGTATTTCTCAATGCCTTTTTGAACGCCGCAAACAATAATGCCCGCTGTCAATACCATAAAAACTAACTGCCAGAGCAAAGGCCTGGTTGTGCTGGTTTGAAAATCAGTAAACATTTGGGAAATTGCACCGGCATCTTTCCCTGCAAATCCATTACCGATTGCCTGAATAAGATATTCAACTGTCCAGCCTGCAATGGTTGAGTAAAAGGCAAGGATAACAAATGCTGCAACGATACCCATAAAACCTACTATCCACCATGGTTTTCCGGGAGCCAGCTTTTTGAATGACCCCAGTGCATTTTTCTGAGCACGTCTCCCGATGATAAATTCAGCCAGCATAACAGACATGCCAATGGTAAGGATAAAGCCAATGTAAATCAACAAAAAAGCACCGCCCCCATTTTCGCCGGCAACATACGGAAAACGCCAGATATTTCCCAGTCCGACAGCCGAACCTGCTGCTGCTGCAACAATGCCAAACTTAGAAGTAAAAGCACCCCTGGGTACAATTTTATCTGTCATAACCTTGGTTTTATAATTCAGGAATCAAAGATAAAAATTCTTTCAGATATTGAAAATCATGTTAAACAATAAGCCTGTTTGAGATTTTTTATTAATGAGCCCGGTCTAAAAAGTCATTTTATCCCACAAAGCCGCAAAGACACAAAGAAATCACAAAGTTAAAATTACTAAATACTAGTACTTTGTGAAACTTGGTGTCTTTGTGGCTCGGTTGCTTGATGGAGAATTTTGTTATTTTTACTTTTTAAACTGAACTCATTAATGATTTGGACAAAATGCAAAAAAATTACGTAAATTTGCAAAAAGAAGCTTTAAGATATGCATACCATTAAATTGAAAATAAGTGAAAAAGTTTATGATAAGCTTTTGTGGCTTTTAAGCAAATTCAGCAAGGATGAAATTGAAATCTTATCAAATGAAAACAGTTTTGCTGAAACCAAAAATTATCTTGAAAAAGAATTAGATGACATTGATTCTGGTAAAGCTACCTTCCACACCTTAGAAGAAGTTGATAATAAAATTGAAAGCTCTATTCGTGCAAATGAAAATAGAATTTAAATCTACTTTTACTGACAGGTTAGAAAGACAAGTGAGTTATATTGCATATGATTTTCCATCAAGAGCGAGAAGGTTCAAAAACGATTTGTTAGAGCAAATTAAGAAAATCCCCAATCATCCTTATTCTTACAGAAAATCGATATACTTCGATGATAATTCTATTAGAGACTTAATTTTTAAAGGCTATTGTATTGTTTTTAGAGTAAATGAGTCTAAAAACTCAATTGAAATTTTTGGTTTCATAAAATATCAGGAAAATTCTACTGATTGATAGGAACAAAGTTGTAAATGTTTTTATTCCCGGAAAAATACCTTCGAAAAATATGAAGATTAACAATAATAAAAGGGCTAAAGCCCTAAGATTTTTTTCGGTTCAATCAATTAGCTCTGCCCTAAAGGACAGAGCAATTGAAGAATCAAAAAGCTTTAATGCTTTTGCCAAAACGAAAAACACCTGCATTTCCAACAAGCAAAATACTGACAAACATTCAATTCTTTCGAAAAAGTTTAAGATACACAGGCAAGTGGTCGGAGTAACCTCCGTGGTATTTAAACCCTATGTAAGTACGGTTGGGCCTTTTACCGGTGTTCTTTTCATCCTTTTCCAAAAGAAAATCTTTATTAAAAATGTGGACGTTATCCAGATCGGTAAAAGGCATTGTTTCCTGGTTGAGGAGGTTGCCGGAAATGATGAGATGGTCTAACACACCCCATTCCCCCTGATATTTATGAGAACCAAGCCCAGTTTTGTTTTGCAGGTAATACCCCATACTGTACAATTCATCCTGTTCAGGATTATCGTAATCTCCGTTTATAGCCCCGAGGGTTTCTGATACAGACTTGTTATCAGGATGGTCATTCAAATCTCCCATGATGATGATATTGGCATGTGGAGCCACAACAAAAATACTGTCCACATGTTTTCTTAAAATGGAAGCTGCCCTTACACGTTTCGGTTCTGTTTCCATTTGTCCGCCCCAGCGTGAAGGCCAATGGTTGACAAAAAGATGCAGGGTATCTCTGTTGTTCAATACGCCTTTCACAAACAGTATATCTCTGGTAGCCCTCCTGCTTCCACTAAAGGTTACAGGAATGGGGTAATCTTTCAATGGCTTAAAGGTTTTGGTGCGGTACAACAACCCAACATCAATACCTCTGCCATCTGGTGACTCATAATGAATGATGTCATAACCCGCATTGAACAATGGCGTTTTGTTAATGAGGTCCTGCAGTGTCTGGCGGTTTTCAATTTCACACAGACCAACCATGTCCGGAGGGTTCCATTCGCCAACGGCTGTAATCACCTGATATATTTGGAATAATTTTTTGTAATACCGGTATGAAGTCCAGTACCTGTCCCCTTTGGGAGTAAACTCCTCATCCCATTTGTCCGGGTCATCATCAGGGTGGAAAAGGTTTTCAACGTTGTAGAACATAATGGTTCCGGTATATTCTGGTGTTTCCTTATCAGATTGTGCTGAAAGTGTCAATGACAGCAGGAAACAGAACAAAAAAAGACATGCGATTTTTTTCATAACAATCTATTTTATTGCATTCGTTCAAAGGCACCCATATCCGGACCATCGTCAATTAAACGGCTGTTTCCGTCATAATCAATGGGTACGGTATTGGCTATATCAACATCCCCGGCATCTATGGCAGGAGAAAGTGAATCAAGTCTGAAATCGTAATTTACGTATTTATCAATAAATTCGGGGGCCTGATTAAGCATAACTACATTAAAGTGAGGGTTGTTGGTAGCAAGCTGTGTTTTGATGAGGCAATGGTCAAACAGGTATTCAAAGCCACCTTCTTCAATACCGTCTATTTCCAACTCTTCTTCAAGGTTACCATACACAATGCAATTACCAAAAAAAGCATCAAATGGCCTTGTGTCCACAATGGTTTGCCCGCTTGAGTTATCATAGGCAAAATAATTGTTCAGCACCACGGAACTTGTTTGCCTTGTGCCTGAAAAGTAATTGGCAAATACACAATGCCTAAAATCATAATTGCCTCCGTAAAGCAGAGCAGCCGTATATTGGCCACAGTCTGAAAAAAGGCTGTTGGTAGCTTCAATGTGAGCCCCGGCACCATACAATCCGGCCACATTCATGTGCTGAACAATGCAATTGTCCATGGTGAGTGTGGGTGTGCTGGGAGTAACCACAGAATCGGCACGGACACCAATGATGCTGTTTTTTATCTCTGTGTAATACAATTCGTTGTTTTTGCTTCCCTGTAGGAAGTGCAATCCACCCAACAAATATATCCCGCCTCCGTCAAGTTCAAGCCATGCTCCCCATTGTCCGGGGATATCATCGTAGTAATTCTCTAACCGGTCGCCCTGGAAAACCACAGGCTGATCATAAGTACCATATACTTTCAGGCTTCCGTTCACAAGCATGCTGGAACCGTAATGAAAATGCAATTGTGTACCTTGCTGAATTTGCAATGTCACGTTTTCGTCAACCAACAGGGAGTTGTAAATAAGAAATGGTTTATCGTTTGTCCAGATGGTATCGTTTGTGATGGTTTTTCCATTGAAAAGATGCACATTTTGCCCGAAAGCCACCAGTTTTACATCCTGGTTGTTGCTGTTAACCTGAAATACAACAGAATCTTTTTCCACCATATCGTTGGTTGAAGGGTCAATGGTCACTTCCACAAATACAAAAATGGAATCGTTTGGTAATATTTCCACATCGGTTAACGTAGTTGACTGATACCCGTTAATGTTTAAACGGAAAACAGATTGTTTGCCACGTGCCAAAGCAATTTTATCAATTTTTAATGCTTTGTCATGCGGGTTGATGACGGTAAAATATTTGGTTGTGGACCCTATGCTTGTGAATATCGTATCAAACTGCACTGTATCCCTGGAAAAGCTCAACTTATCCTTAGGGTCCGTTGTAAACTGTTCCATATCACAAGCACTAAAAAAAGCGATGCCTACCCCGATAATAAGTGATATGATAATAATGCGCATAATGCAAAGATAATAATCTTACTGCAGCCACACTGCAAATCAATTGTTTTGTTTTGGTTAACAAACGGTGGTATGGTTATTTTATTATTCAACGAAAAACATAAAAAGGAAGAAATCACACCTCATAAATGTTATTTTTCACCGCAAAAATAACAAGGCTGGCCGTGTTTTTGCAACGTGTTTTTTCCATGATGTTGGCACGGTGTTTTTCCACTGTTCGTTTGCTGAGATACATTTCATCTGCAATTTCGATGTTTGATTTCCCCCTGCAGACATGTTGCACCACTTCAATTTCCCTTTCAGAGAGGACGTTTTTTTCCACGCTGTCATCTTTTTTTAAGCCTTCGAGCAAGGACTGCAATAATTCCTGTGAAAAATAGGTTCTTCCGGCATCTACCGTGATGATGGCCTTTTCCACTTCATCAATTTCCGAATCTTTCAGAATAAACCCTTTAACCCCGGCTTCTACCATCCGGTTGTAATAATTTTCATCCCCATACATGGAAAGGGTAATGATTTTTAAGTCGGGATAAAGAGTCAATGCTTGTGATGCTGCTTCCACCCCATCCATCACCGGCATGGCAATATCGAGCAACACCACATCGGGTTTTTGGCTGCGTATTGTTGTCAAAAAATCTTTTCCGTTTGCGGCTTCGCTGACAACCTTTATGTGTTTTGATGCTTCTAAGAGGGTTTTTAAGCCATTCCTGAACAAGGCATGGTCATCAACAAGCATTACTTTTATTTTATGGTCAGATTTCATCGTGATTCAAAGGTATATAAATTTTTATAACGATTCCATTTTCTTTTGCCGTATCAATATCAACACTGCCATTGATGGAAGCTATCCGTGAATACATATTCGATAACCCCATGCCTTGTTTTTTGTTAAAAACGTCCTGAAGGTTAAATCCTTTTCCATCATCAGCATAATCAATCATTAATGCGTTGTTGGTTTGATCGAGGTTAATAACTACCTGTGAAGCTGCAGCATGTTTGACTGTATTGGTAAGCATTTCACAAATCACACGATACACAATGATTTCGATTTTATGGGGAAAATTTTCATTTTTTAAGGTAGTGTTGTATGTTATGTTCAGCTCAGAAGACGCACCGATTTTATTGATGAAATTTTTCAAAGCTTGTACCAGGCCAAAATTTTCGAGCATGTGGGGGCTCAGGTTGGTAGAAATGTCTTTGACGGATTTCAATGCTTCCTGCACCAGTTTATTGGCATTTCCAGCGATTTGTTTTTGCTTTTCGTCAGTCAGTTGTTTTTGGAGGGCAGACACCGACATGCGAATACCGGACATCAACGGGCCAAGGCCATCATGCAATTCCCTGGCGAGGCGTTTACGTTCAGATTCTTCGGTAACGATAACCGATGAGAGCAGTTGTTTTTCGGCTTCACGGCGTTCGGCTTCCATGCGGTCGATGTAATTAAAAATCTGCTTGATGAGCAGCAACCCCAATGCCAGGAAAAGCGAGGACAGCACCCCGACCCAAATGTACAATAAACGGAAATCCTGGGCTTGAAAATTGCTCACCAGAGGTAAAAATTCCACCACCCGCCGTATCAACAAGGCGGCAATTCCCACAGAAATCATGATCCAGGAAAAATTGTATTTGGTGCGTTTTGTCAGTTTGAGTGCCTGGTATGCAGCAATAACCTGAAATATGACAGCAAGAACGATTGTTATTTTGAGTAACATAATTTTGTGTGTTTAATATGAGCATACTAAGGTAACACAAGGGATTGAAATGAACAAAAAAGCACCTGCCAAACGGGCGTCTGACAGGTGCTTATGTTGGGGATAGGGAGGGGGTAACTTATAGTTTGTCAATGATAGCATCCGCCATTTGATCAGTGCTGGCAGCACCATTCTTAACCACATCGGGTTTGCCACGCATTTTCAGCATGTCATAAGTACGTACTTTTCCTTCTTCAATGACAGTAGCTATTGCTTTGCGGATTTTTTTAGCGGTATCATATTCCTTAATGTAATCGAGCATCATGCAGGCAGATTCGATCATTGCAATCGGATTGACAATGGATGTATCGTATTCGGCATATTTTGGGGCAGAACCATGAGTAGGTTCAAACACACCAATACCGCTGTCGGGATTAAATTGAGCGGAACAGGCAAAACCCAGGCCGCCGATAAGTCCGGCAAAACCATCAGAAGCAATGTCTCCAAACATATTTCCGGCCACAAGTACGCCATAATCTTCCGGATTTTTTGTCATCCACATCATTTGCGCATCAATATTGGTGTTTTTAACCCAAATATCGGGGTAATCTTTTTTCTGCATTTCGAGGGCCATTTTGTACATCATCCCTGATGTTTCGCGGATAACATTGGGTTTTTCACACACCGTCACGGATTCAAATCCGAACTCTTTGGCATACTCAAATGCAGCGCGGAGAATGCGTTCTGTGGCTTTCCTGGTAAAAATTCTTGTGGATATAGCGAGTTCTTCACGCGGCGTTTTTCCAAAGTTCTTTTTAAATTTCGGATGTGTCATCAGGGCATTATACACCTGATCATCCGGATTAGACCATTCCACACCACCATACAGGCCTTCGGTATTTTGCCTGAAGATAACAGTGTTTATCTGGGGTTCTTCAATTTTGCCTTCCGCACCCCTGCGGATAAAATTCAGCGGGTTGCCTTTGTATGTCCGGCATGGTCGCTGACAAATGTCTAATCCAAAATGCTGACGCAATCCCACAATGGGAGATGAATACACCAGTCCTTTGTCCTGAAGTTCAGGGGCAAGTGCTTCAGCAGCTTCATCTTTGGGTTTTGATGTGATAGCCCCAAAAAGGGCAATTTTGTGTTTTTCAATCAGATCAATGGTGCGTTCTGGCAGGGGATTTCCTTCCTTTTTCCAGAATTCCCAACCGATATCAGCTTCAACGTATTCTGCTTCAAAACCTGCTGCTTCCAACACGCGGATAGCAGCTTCCAAAACATTACGGCCAATGCCGTCTCCTGGTAATTTTACAATAGTTTGTTTTGCCATAAGTATCTTTCTTTAAAATGTTTCCAATGTATTTCCAAATATACAAAGGTAAAAATAACAGCTTAAATAATGAAAACAAAGAAGTTTAACAAAAAGTTTATTGATATTTTTTTGTACTTTAAATTTCAAGACCTGTCAGGCGAAGACGGATATCGAATATCGAATGAAAAATGATAAAGTTAACACTATACAACAAAACAGTACGTTACAAAGAAAAAATAACTTTGACATTTTTTATCCGTCTTCGCCGGACAAGTTATAGCATTCGATATTTATCATTTAATTATATTTCCTCTATTAAAACAAAAATCCCTGAAAAGCTCAGAATTGGAACCACAAATGGTAACTATTGAGCCATAGTTTTTACTGCTCCGATTTTGTGTACATGGAAATTATAGAAATGCTCTTATATTTTGATTTGTCACACTATCGTGGTTTCGTGCATTCGTGCAATCATTCTAAATACATCTGAATAATTACAGTTTCTATAATATTTTACAAATTGTTTTGTAAAATCTAAATTGTATATTTGCAGCCGTTTTTCATCAAATGACTTGATTATGGCATTCCTGACAAAAGAAGAATTATTTAGCTGGAGCTGGTTTAAATCGCTGTTTTTGATTCTCGTTGGTACATTCATTATGGCCGTTGCGTTTGTATATTTTATCTCACCATATAAGCTTGCTCCCGGAGGCACTTATGGGATAGCAATTATAATCCACCACCTGATGGGTTGGCCAACAGGTTTTGTTGCCCTGGCCATTGATATCCCCTTGTTGATCATTGGCCTTAAAATATTGGGGCCGCGTTTTGGATGGAAAACCATTGTTGGGATTGTATCATTGTCACAGTTTGTAAACTTGTTGATGCTTTTCCAGGGGGATGAAGCGCTGGTTCCTGATGATCCGTTGTTGTCTTCAATATTTGGGGGTGTGATTTTAGGAGCAGGCCTGGGGTTAGTTTTGCATGCCAGAGCAACAACAGGAGGCTCAGACATTATTGCCATGGTAATATCCAAATACACAAAACTCCCGCTTGGACAACTATTAATATATATTGATTCTGTAATTGTGTTGCTTGGTTTTGTGGCTTTCAAACAATGGGAAATCCCCCTGTATTCCTGGATTGTTATTTTCATTACCGGGAAGGTGATTGATATGGTAGTGGAAGGTATCAGTTACAACAAAAGCCTGATGATCATATCCGATAAAGCGGAGGAAATAAGTGAAAAACTGATGAAAGATTTGAAGCGTGGGGGGACATTTTTGCAGGCTGAAGGGATGTATCACGGAAACAAGAAAAAAGTGATATTTACCGTGCTTAGCCGTCGTGAATTGAGCATACTAAAACATTACATTGCAAGCATAGACCCGGATGCATTTCTGACTGTTTCCGATGCAAAAGAAATTCTGGGTGAAGGATTCAATTCCCTTCAGAAATCCATAGAAAAAGAAAATATTTAATTCCCCGGGGTATAAATGTTAAGAGAAGTATTAGATTTGTGCTATGATTCATGATTTTCTAACATCCTTTGACCTGTATTCATGGCAGATTTTTCTGATATTGATATTGGCAGGTTTCGCGGTGGGAATAATAAATACCCTGGCAGGATCGGGTTCTGTCATTACGTTTTCGTTGCTGGTAGCTTTGGGTATTCCTGCTCCTATGGCTAATGGGACCATGCGGTTAGGCGTAATGTTACAAACGTCCACAGCAGCCATCAGGTTTTACCGAAACGGGAAGCTGGATATCAAAAAAGCATTAAAGCTGAGCATTCCTATTATCATTGGCTCTATCATAGGTGCGATGATAGCCGTAAACATACCACATCATTTGTTTGAAAAGATTATTGGCGTATCGCTTTTAGTACTGATGGTTTTTATGATTTTTGATCCCAAAAAATGGGTTGAAGAGCAAAAAGAAAAAACACATAAAAAAATCGGATGGCTGCAGATATTGTTGTTTTTCCTAGTGGGTATTTATGGCGGTTTTATTCATATAGGTGTAGGCATATTTTTGTTGTCCGCATTGGTGTTGCAGGCAGGTTATGATTTGGTCAAAGCCAATGCCATCAAAGTGTTTGTTGTATTGATGTACAGCCCTTTTGCCATTGCAATATATGTCCTTGACGGACAGATAGAGTGGATACTTGGCCTTGTTGCTGCCATTGGCCATTTTGCCGGAGGACTTGTCGGTTCACATCTGGCCATAACAAAAGGGGTAAAATTTGTGCGCATATTACTGATTATTATTGTCCTGGCATTTTCAGGGCATTTACTGGGGGTGTGGGATGCGATATTTTGATCAATAATTCGTAAATTACGGAACAATATTGTATTTTTACAAAAATTATGTAAAAACAACATTGTATATTAGCATGAAAAGAGAAATAACACAATCATTAATAAAGTAATCGAAACATAAGAATATTTTTTTAATGTATATAAACAAAGTAAACATCAGTTTAAATCAAATATCAAAACTTGAAAACCTAAGTGTTCAATCTTATAATATTTGTAAGAAAAATAATTTAACTGATATATCAGCGATTATTAATTTTTACTTGGATAACGGAAGCTTTTTACATCTTAGAAATTGTGGTCAGGTATCAAATATTGAATTAGTTAATATTTGCCACAAATACAAAAACCTTACAACAAAAATAATAGAATCAAATCCTGAGAATAATATCCAACAACAAATTGATAATTTAACAGTTAAACAAAAAAAAATATTGGACAATGTTATAGATTCTCTTGTAAATAATTTATCTATCAGAAGTTTTAATTGTATAAAATATTATGCAGAATCAGATTATTCCTTAGATAATCTGACCGAAATTATAATAAACCCGTATTTTAATTTAAAAACAATTAGAAATGTTGGCAGAGTAAGCGAAAAAGAACTAAATTCTCTTTTTATAAACATACGGGAACAAATTGAAATAATTCAATCTTATGAAGATTATAAGGAAGTATCTGTAGAATTATTTAAGACTTATTTAAATAAGAGATTCAACAACTTAAAACCCGAAATAAATCATGACATTTTGGAAGATTATGACATTGAAATTGGATTGCCAATTTTTAAGACCATCCAGACGTTAATTTCGAATGATTTAATATTTAACAAAAAAGAAAAATTAATTTTTCAAAAAGGGTTAAATTTTTGGATGCATACAGAAATATCAAAAATTAAAAAAATTGGTTCATCACTTAATCTTACAACAGAAAGAATCAGGGAAATTAGAAAACATTTGATTGAAAATTTAAACAATACATTTTCATTTATTAAAGGATTGGAGTTTGAAACATTAAACCTTTATGATATTGATATTGATTCTGATATTATTATCATAAACGAAGACTTAGTAAAGGAAATTAACCGACAAGAATCAACTTCTTTCAATCAAATTTTTATTACAAAGATATTATCTATTCTTTTGGATAATACGCATTGCTTGGTTGGAAACATAATGAGTTGTGCTTGTAACATAAAAGACAGGGAAACAAAATACAAATGGCATTCTGTTTATTTAGTAAAAAAAGAATTAACTGAAATGATTGATTTTTCTTCGTTAATAATTGATGTTTCCAGAAGATTATCCGGAAAAATAGAAGAAAATTATTCATTAGATTTTGAAACACATTTAATAAACTTTAAAAAACCAGGTTCATCCATTGATTTTAAAAGGGTTATTCCAGTAGCGGAGCATATTCTTTTTAATGAGCTTGAAATAACCAATGTCTTATTTAATGACAGAATCAACTTTGAAAGAAATACAAAAAAATTAATTTATGAATATGCTTATGAAGCATTAAAAGAATTAGGAGAATCATCCAAAGTTGATACGATTTATAAAAAAGTCAAAGAACTATATCCGGGATACATTACCAGTGTAGAGAAACTCAGAACATCAATGCAAAGAAGTAGTAAATTTGTACCACTTGGAAGATCAAGTACTTATGGATTAAAAATATGGGAGGGAAAAATAGAGTCTTTTAAAGGGGGAACGATTAGAAATATCGTTGAACAATTCCTCAAAAAACATAATAAACCAAAACATTTACTGGAAGTAACGGAGTATGTAAATAAATTCCGAAATACCAATGGAAAAAATATTATTACTAACCTAAAGCTAGATAAATCAAATGTGTTTGTATTTTTCCCTCAAAATTTTATAGGCTTACAGAATAAAAAAGATTCAGTTGAATATCGGGATTATTATTATTTGCCTAAGAATTTTGGAATTTATATTAAACAATTTATCAGAAAAGAAAAAATGGTATCAGAGAAAAAATTATTAAATTACTTTGGATCAAAAGTATATATAGACAAATCTGATATTAGTTTAATCATCAGACAATTATCATTAGATGGTTGTATAAAAATTGAAAACTCAAATATTACGCTGTATAAAAAAATAAAGAGGTAAATCCATAGCAAATGTGAGTGTGAGATAGAGTGATAGCACGAAGGGGCGAGTTGGCGATGGGGCGAGTTGGTGAGCGGTTATTGTGTGATAGCACGACTGAAAGATGGCACGATTGCACGAAATTTCAAGGGATATCCCTTTATTGTGTGTGTGTTCTGATTATTTCTCCTTATCATGCCATCACCCCATCGCCAACTCGCCCCTTCGTGCCTTCGTTCTATCATGCCTTGTGGTACCACCTGGAATTGAACCAGGGACACACGGATTTTCAGTCCGTTGCTCTACCAACTGAGCTATGGTACCTCTGTTTTATTTTGAGAGTGCAAATATAGGGTTTTATTCTTTCCAGCAAAACATTCAAATAAAATTTTCTCCAATTTTGTATAGGGGCCTTCTATTAATTCTTTTCTTTCAAGAAACAAATTTTATGCAAATTTTGTGCAAACGAGGGCAGAGCCAAGCTTGCTTGTGCTATGCCGAGTGCAGCCAAAATTATGAAAATATAATGAATAAGAACATTTTGAATGTTATTTTGTTGGAAAATAAATAAACAATATCTGCAAAGGAAAATAACAATAATTTTTAAATTTGTACTAAATAAAAATATAGACTTGTTATGAAACAAAAAATTGAATTAAACTGGGGGAAAAAAATGGTATTCAACACTGAGTCCAACGGACACAAAATCACCTTGGATGGTTACAGCAGGGATGTTGGTGGTGAAGACAAGGGGCCACCACCCAAACCAATGATGCTGGTTGCGTTGGGAGGCTGCAACGGCCAGTTTGTTGTGCCTTTGCTGAAAAAAATGCGTGTGGATGTTGATGATTTTAAAATCATTGTTGAAGCTGAAGAAACAGAAGAACACCCCAAGCATTATTCAAAAATACATCAAACCTATGTATTTAAAGGGAAAAACCTCAATAAAAAATTGATAGAAAAAGCCGTTGATTTGTCGGAAAACAGATATTGCGGAGTGACTTATACATACAGGCAAGCCGGCATAGAAATGAGTTCTGAGATACAATATGTAGAATAAAAAAATCCGCATACGTGCATCGCTATGCGGATTTTTTATCGATAGAAAAGCTAATTAATGTTCGTCCATTTAGTCAGTGTTTAGTTCATGATGTTCAAGATTAAGGCGTGTGAAAATTTTAAACCGCAGTATACTAGAGTGTATATGAAGATTTAAAATTTGAGCAACAACGCAGATATTGGACATTATGGACAAACATTAATTAAATGTTTTCTGTTGCTACTTCTTTTGCAAGGAGATCAGCGTAAGGAATCAGCAAATATTTCTTTTCTCCCATTTCAAGTTCAGAGCCTGAGAATTTTTTGTAATACACTTTGTCTCCAATAGCAACAGAAGGATTCTCAATTTGTCCAATGGCAACAACAGTACCATACTGAGGTTTCTCTTTTGCTGTATCCGGAATAATAATCCCTGAGGCTGTTTTTTCTTCAGTTTCCTCTGTACTGACATCTAACAATACATTTTCATTGAGTGGTTGTAAATCTTTCATAATTTTTCTATTTAATGATTTAACTTATTTTAATTTATCACTGTATTTCTAACAATCTGTCAATTTTATCTTTATCAAAACCGACCACAAATTTACCATTTATTTCGGTTTGTGGCACGCCTTGTTGTCCGGTTCGGCTTACCAATTGTTGTGCTTGTTCCGGACTTTTCGATACATCCACTTCCCTGAAATTAACCTGCATTTTTTTTAAGTATGTTTTCAGGCTATTGCAGTATGTACATCCGGGACCAGTATATACTGTCACGTTTTTCTGTTTATTCTCACCAGTTTGTTTACTAACAAAATAACTGCCTTCAATCAAATTTTTATAAAAACTTGTATCATTACATCCTTTTACCTGGTTTATCAATTTCCCATTTTTAAACACCAGCAGCGTTGGTGCTGAATTCACATTATAAACAGGGTGTATATCCCGTACTTTACTGACATCAGCCAAACAAATCATCCCTTCTTTGCTTGCTTCTGATGCTTTACCAAGGCGTTCATTTACACAATTGCTCAACTCACTGCCGGGTTTATACAACAAACAAAATACCTCTGCAGCTCCATCAATTGCAGATTTTAGATCATTGTAATTATTTACAACCTGTTTAATCATAATATTCCAGTTTGAACCTTTCCCCAGCAAATCCTGTACCAGTCGAACAACACTTATGCAGATACAATCAAATAATTCTTATTACGCTGTTTCTCAGGGTTTTACAAACAATAAATACACTGCCACGATGTGTTAGAATGACAGAATAACTGCCAAAATTGCATGATAAAAAATATATAAATAAATTCTGAATTTTGTTTGGGCGCCACCCCGCCCCTGAACGCATAACCTAACCCGGCGGGGTCGGTCTGCGGCTTCTATCCTGCATCCTGCGTGCCTGCATTCACAACGCACTGCTTATGATCTTCCTCCGTCAGCTATAGCAGAGCGTTCATGCAAGGCATGCAGGATGCAGGGATATACGCCTCCGCCCTGGCGCAAAAAAAAGACCTCCCGCAGGAAGCCTCTCAATAAATCTCAAATCGATTATTTGACAATGAGTTTTTTCATAGCTTCGTTTTCTCCGGAAATAACTTTCATAAAATACATTCCCGCTTCAAAACCTGAAACATCAATCGTTGTCCTTCCGGTAGCCGTTCCTGCCTCAAGCAATTTGCCGGCAATATCCATTAGTTGCCATGCATAGTCAACATCAGCAAACGCGGGTTCAACATACAAGATTGTGTTCACCGGGTTTGGATAAATAGCAAGCTCCAGTGAAGTAGCAATACTATATCCTACGTTTTCATCAACGTAGCCACTGCAACTGACACTGACATCATCAGCGCCACCGCCTGACACATAAATAATCTCTGCATTGTAATTTCCGATTACCAATCCTGCTTTAAGCCTTACATTTACTGTCACAGCATTGCCGTCGTAAGCTGAAAGCACGATGGGCACAGACTCGTATCCGCTGCCCACAGAAATTTCGTAATTTTCTGAGGGTGCAATGCTAACATCCGTGCCATCCAAATCCGTACCACTGAGTGTAAAGAATTGTTCGGCTGAAGGGCCATACGATTCCACATAATTAAAATCACTCAACACAACAGGATTAACCAACAATTCCGGAACAGGGCTGCTTCCACAATACACCTCAACATTGTCGAGGTAAATCCGCTCGTTATCGGTACCGATTTTCAGCCTTGAACTTGCTGTACCGGCAGGAACATCAATACTGTGAGTCTGAAATTCTGAAACTGGTGTAATGTCGCTGCCAAGCTGGGTAAAATTGACACCATCAGAAGCAAAAAACACTTGCACCTGCGCATTGTCAGACCCGTATGCTGCATAATCAAAGCTCACCGAGCCACCGGCAGACATATCAAGCTCCGGTGTAATCACATAACCATTGTATGAACTTGAACCCAGTTTTACTTCGCCCCCGGCAGAAAACACTTTGTACCCTTCCCATCCGGGCACCAGTGTGTAATCATCCAAAGCTGAAGAAACATCTACACTGTGGGGAGCCCCGTGAGCACCATCCGTAAATCCGCTAAAATCTTCGTATAAACAGGGTTCGGTAGATTCCGGAAGCACTGCACCGCTACAGCTTAAAATTACTTCGGTTGCGCCACCGCCGGTGTGGGTAATTGCTTCGTCATTATAATCGCCTGCGGTTAAATCGACTTTTAAGCGCACATATATTTCAGAGGTAAAATTCGCATCAGCAAAGGGTACCGATAAACTGTTTGAAAAATCTGTGCCGGAACTCAATGAAATCTCATA
>JAYENB010000186.1:2381-12583 GCA_034721855.1 Bacteroidota bacterium | reverse complement strand
GTTATGTTTTGGTTGTTTGACATAGCTTATCCAACAATATCTTTTCTCAGTGTGGCAGTTTCCTCTCCCCATTTATCCGCTAAACGGATCATTGTTGATTTGTTTTTAAAGGGAGGATACTTCTTTTTTAGTGTTAGTTTCTGATAATGATGAAAATATATGCCCAACGCCAGTTGTACCGGCATAACATTCTTATCGGAAAGAGAGCGTTTTTTCACTCTGTTAAAAAGGTCATAATCGGCTGCCTGAATACGTTTATCCCACCCGCCAAGGTCGTCAATAAATGTTTTTCTGGTCATCAAGGCTGAACCGCTATAGCCTTCAATAAGTTTATATCCCCACTTTTGAAAACGTTTTTCAGCGAATGTGTTGAAATCACCATACATGAACTTTTTCATTATATTCAAACTTGTTTTGCTATTTCCAAGGATAAATTGAAGAGGGTGTTTTATGCGCTTCCATTTCCTGGCAAGCTTTTGTTGTACTGGCTTGCTCTCAAGGTGATCATTGCTTGCAACAGATAACATCTGCAGGCTTTTATTTTTACTGAATATATCCAACATACGTTTATCCCAATCAGGAGCAACAAGAATATCGTTGTTGAAAAAACAAACAAGATCATATTTTGCTTTTTTCAATCCGGCATTTTGACAATAAGGATAATTATAATTACCATCATTCCGGAGCAAAACTACATGCTCTTTTTCAGCAAAATAGTCAGTACTTCCATCTGTGGATTGGTTATCAACAACAATCAATTCAAACGGATTTTTTGTGTTTCTTTTCAGGGTCTCATAAAATATTTCATTCATTGCCCGTTGATTGTATATCCCTGTAATTATTGATATCATAGAACCATTATTACACAAAATTATTTTCCACTGTTATTACCTCAAATAAGAGGCTAAAAATAACACATCATACTGGATGAATCAAACATTTGTTTTGTAAAATATTAATGCGTATCTTTATTGCACATTAAAATTAAACCTGTAATTATGAAAAAATCATTAAGCATTCTCGGCCTTACTTTTTTGTTACTGTGCAATGTTTTGTATGCCCAAACCACAGTATCAGACTGAGATTGGACAGACCCTATAACCTGGGGCGGCCCTCCGCCAACGGGAACCGGCACTGTAGTTATAAACCACAATGTAACCATGGACACCGACTATAGCCACACATCAGGCACAATTACCATCAATGCATCCGGAACCTTATCCAGTGGTTCGCCTGACAGGGGATTTAGCATTAATTATCCCAACGGCACAGCAAACCTCACTGTTGATGGAACTTTTCAAATTGCCAGAACCATGCTGAATTCAGGCAATGTTACTAACAATGGCACCATTGATGCTGACAGCCTGCTCAATTCTGCCTTTATTCTTGTTTTTCTGACATCACATCATCAGGCAAACAGCAAGATGTTTCTGTATTCCCAAATCCTTCCGGTGGAATTTTGCATATCCAAAGCACAACCGAACTGGCAAAAGTTGAAATCAAAAACATCCTTGGGAAAGATATATATTCCTCTCAGCCTAATAAAAACACATTCATAATTGATTTGAGCAATCTCACCCCCGGTATTTATATTATCCGGATATCTAATAAGCATAAAATATTAAAAACAGAAAAAATTATCATCAATTAACCAGGTAGTGAGCATTAAAAACAAAAAACAATTGCCAATATGACAGCAGATTTTTTTATTGTATTTGTTAATTAAAATTTAATATCTATCTTTGTGCCGTAAAAAAATAGTTATTAACTAAAACCTTTTATTTATGGACTCAAATGTATTTAATGTATTTAGTTTACTTGTTGGCGCAGGCGCTGCGTTTTTAGTGATTTATTTCATCATCGTTGTGTTGATGATTGTATCTTACTGGATAATGTTTGAAAAAGCCAAGCAACCAGGTTGGGCGGCCATTATCCCCATTTACAATTTAATCATACTGCTTCGCACAGCCAGCTTACACTGGGCTTGGGTATTTTTAATCTTTGCCGGTATTATTCCAATTGTAGGGTTTCTTGCTGTCTGGGTGTTTTTCGGTATAATTGTACCGATTCGTGTGGCTAAAAATTTCGGACAGACCGGTGGTTTTGCTGTCGGAATGATTTTGCTTCCTTTCATCTTCTTTCCCATTCTTGCATTCAACAAAAAGATTCAATGGACAGGTGTCCTGGATAAAAAAGATGTTGAAGTAGGTGGTGAATACAAAGAAAAGAAAGAAGAAGAAAAACCTGCTAAAGAAAACAAAGAAGAAGAAACAAAAGAATAAGCAAGCAGCTTAGTTTTTCAAAGGGGAACGTTACAAAACGCGCTCCCCTTTTTATTTTCACAAATCAAAGCTTTTTAAAACAGAGTATTCTGCCCCCTGAGGTTTTAATACCGATTGATAAAGCTGAATGTTATTGACCTGAAATTTTTCTAAATTCTTTTCCGGGAAAATCAATTTTTGTTCCGGGGCTTTCTTAAACCTCGCCAGCGTAACATGCGCTTTTGGCGGATGATCCGGATCCTGATCCAGCAGCTTATGGGACAATTCCAGGGTTAAGCGTGCAAAGTCACTTGATCTTTTAAATTTTAGCCATATCATGCGAGGTCTTCGTGGCGGCATAAAAACAAACCTGTCAAAAGCCAGCTCAAACGGTCTGTGTTGCTTCAGAATGATTTCGATATCTTCACAAAATGCACTTATTTTAGTTTCATCAACATCCCCAATAAACAAGGTGGTAACATGCAGGTTTTGCTCAGGCACCCAACGGATACCCTGTACCTCATGATTCATGCTTTTTACCTGTTCACAGGCATCACCATATTCCTTATTTAAAGGGACGCCGAGAAATACACGTTTCATTTTTTCCCCCATTTGTTCCAATGTAATTTTGCGGGGTTCCACTTATCCTTTGGTTTATCCGTGCCCTCAGGAATGCCAACAGGTATGATATTCAACGGGATCAGGTTTTTAGGAATATTACACGCTTTTACAACAGGCTGCATCCGTTCTTCATACGGATAAAGTGCTGTCCACACTGCTCCCAGACCAAGTGCTTCGGCAGCAAGCAAAATGTTTTCAGTAGCGGCACAGGTATCCTGCAACCAATACGACTGGCCTGAAGGAGATTTAACTGTGCTATCCCCCATTACCACAATGGCAGCCGGAACATCATGCAACATTTTGGCATAAGGAAGCTGTTCGGCCATGTTTTTTAGTGTGCTATCATGGGTAATGATTAAAAATTGCCAGGGACGTAAATCTCGCGCACTGGGTGCTGCCATACCTGCCCTGACCAACTCTTCCAGTTTCTCTTTATTTACCTCCCCGGATTGAAAATGACGTACTGATTTTCTGTTGTGTATTAAACTTAGCATTGGTTTACGACCTTGGTTTTCATATGAGCTAATAATATTGTCAATTGTACCCAGATATTTTTAATTATTTAATCGCTATTTCAAAACCATCTTTTTTGATTTTTGTTTGTTTTCACTGAATACCGGTTTCCTGAATAGCTCAAAAAACACACCCGTCGGACAGGCATACCGGCACCATGGCTTCGCGGTGAAAACCGATAAGACAAGCATGACTGCTGCTAAGATGATTACCGCCAGGGAAGCTGCCTGTATCCTAAAAACCGAAAAAGGTTCAATATCACTCAAAGGCAAGGTTATTCCGGTAAGCAACAATACCAGAATAAGCACAAACACTACCGGCCTGAACCATCTGAAAAACATTTTCCATGTTTTGGGTAATGGTTTCTTGTTTTTGTTGAGTTTCCCGATCAGCTCCTGGGCCGCCCCAAACGGGCATACATAGGTACAATAAAAAGATTTCCCGGTAAACAAAGGCAGAGCTACAGAAAGCACAAAAATAGTTAACAACACATATTGCATTTCTAAAACCATACCGTTCATCAACCAACCATATATCAATGACATGGATATAAAACGGCCACCCCATATTCCGAGAATAAGCACAGAAGCCAGCAACAATATCCAGCGTGTTTTTCTAAGTTGTTTCTTAAAAAAGAAATGCAACAAAGCGAAGCCCAAAAACAACAAAATGGCAATATTTTTGAGCATTTCGTTTGTCTCCATTTTTTGTTCTTGCTCCTGGTAATCTGCAAAACATGACATCATCCGATGCAAATCAATCCTAACAGCCTGACAACTCAGGGTAGCACCGGTAATTATTTTTGCTTCTTCATCCAACACTTCTTTTGGTGTCATACCATTCCACTGATCAAAAAAGCCATCCCGTTTGAGCCATTTAATATATGAGGGAGTTTCATCTCTGTATGACAACAATTCAATGGTTTTTATACGCATGTCTTCATCCAGCAATACAGCAAAATCCAACGCACTTACGTATCCCCTGGTTTGATTATCAAGGTCTGAACTGTATAGCACATAGCCTTTTTGATTACGACCTTTAAAAATTTTGCACAAAATCCCTGATGTATCGGTACGGATGCTCACATTTTCCCCATACATTTTCTCAATAAATCCGGTATCGTGGGTTATAAGATGTTCTTCCTGACCGGTTTGTGTGGAGTGTAAAACACGAATAAAAACGAGGATGACAATCAAAACAACCAACTGCACTATGCGAAGTATCCATTTCTTTTTCATTTCATTCAATCATAATTCGAGTCTGTCAATAAAGGCAGTGTCTAATTCATAATGTTCGAGTTCAAGTTTACCCTGTAAATTTATTGTACAGGGGCTTGCGAAGTATTGGCAACCAGGAGTTTACTGGCGTAAATGACTGGTTGTCGATGCAAGCGTAACGCAGAAATCGGACATTATGGACGGACACTAATTCATTCGTCAAATCCCTGCAAAACAAAAACAGCAGGCCGTTTGTGCAAATTTAACTGCGGGGCTTTTTTCCATGTTTTCACGCGGAGCGTCCGGATAAACGCATCCGTTGCATCAATATCGCATGCCACCGTTAACCATGAATTGCCATGTAAATTCGAAACCAAAGAATCAAAAAGTCGTTCATTGCGGTATGGGGTTTCCATAATAATTTGTGATGCCTTGTCCCTGATGCTTTGTTTTTCAAGCTTTTTTACCGCCTGGTTCCTGTCGTGTGATTTGACAGGCAAATAACCGTGAAACATAAAACGCTGACCATTCAGCCCGGAAGCTATCAGCCCCAGCAACATGGAAGACGGCCCTGCATGCGGAATAACAGGTATATTTTCCTTATGCGCCTTTAATATCAAAACATTTCCCGGATCAGCAATGCCAGGTAACCCTGAATCTGACATCACACCTACATCCTGCCCGGCTTTAAGCCATTTAATCGCTTCAAGGCTTTCTGAAACATCCACACGCTTGTTCATTTCAAGAAAGTTCATCTTGTCAATTTCAATGAAATTATCCAGGCTTTTCAGATAACGGCGTGTTGACCTCAGGTTCTCAACCACCCAAAATCTCAATCCACAGATCAGTTTTAATAAGGATGGAGAAATATCATCTTTACCACGGTCATCGCTGATACGGTTGGGTATTAAATGTAAACTGCCTTGTACCATAACCGCAAAAATAGTAAATTATTCTTATCCCTTACTTGATTTGACTTAAGTTAAAAAAATCAATATAATTTCCGGAATCCTCTCCATACATTTTTACATTTTCTCCAATCAATGTATAGGTGCATTGTTCTCCGGCAATTTTAGAAAACATCACTTCATATTCATTGCTTTCCGCGTCAATCATGTGAAGATGCGACAGGTTTTCGTTCACATCACTTGCCAATTCAGTATTACATACAGGACAATAAAATTCATACTTTTTCCCCTTTTCAACTTCAAAACCGGGATTTGTCTTTACGTTATAATTGCCCAATTCCGGGCTTAATACAACCAAATCGGATTTCCCGTTTTCAGCTTTCACGACAAGGATTAAATTATCTTCAACATCAAGAAAACTTTGACATTTAGGACAAAAAAAATGGTTTTTCATAATAACACCTCCTTTTAAAATTAATATATTTTTATAACGTATATTATAGTACAAATATTATTCTAATTCTAACTTATGAATTACTGTCTTTATCAGGACTAATTCTGCCAGGAATTGAATGTAATGTGCCGTTTTTCATACGTGACAAAATTAGGAATTTATTTTGATCTGAAACCCCATCTCGTTTTATCTGTCACATTATGAACATATGTTTAATAATACTTTTATATATCTTTACTTTTTAGTATATTTGTGGTATGAATTTCAGATGGGAAATAGGATATATACTCACAATATCCTTTTGCTTATTGTTGCATGGGAATTTGTTTGCTCAGACCGATTACGCAACCGGGAACGCAGCTTACAACAGTGCATTACACAACAATTTTCAACCTGTTACGGTTGCCGGTGGTGATTTTGTTTACACTTATGACCAATCTGTCCATCAATACAGACATGAACAATACATTCTTATTCCGGACATGACAAACAGCCCCAATGGCAACTACATGGACACCAGCTTGTTGTATGGACACGGAAGTGCAGGTACACCAACCGATACTGCTTTTCAATGGGACAAACAATCACTAATTGAAGATTCGGATTTTGATGTTGCACCTATGTTTATCAGTCCTTTATCAACAGAAGCGATGAATTATTCCACGGCCATGCAATACAATCAAAACTACTGCACCACAGACTCCTGTGCATTGGAAATTACCCAGCCGGATTCAATGCTGGCGTGGCCTCAACATCCCCCTTATGCCGGATCGTATGAAATGTGGGATGGGGAAGAACTAATCAATGCCGGGGATATAAAAGGCACAGGCACCGACTCAAAACACTCGCAGCAACAACTGGACACCGGCATAAACGCATCGTATTGTGTATCCACTTACGGTCCTGGCTGGCGGCTGCCAACAGATGTTGAAATGGGGCATATTAACGATGAAGAAGGAACGGGAAACGGTTTTGACGAAGCGTTTCGGGGAACCAGCACCAACAAATATATATGGACGTGTTCACTGTTTAAAACCTACGAAGTAAAACGATGGCCTGCACGCGTAAACGATGGCGACTGGGAGAATTGTGCCGGCTTTTTGTATGTATCAAATTATGTGCGTTGTGTGTATCCTGTTGCCAGCGATGTTTCAACACAAGCAAACACCATTGAAACACCGGACATCAGCATTTATCCCAACCCTGCCAGACAGGTTGTCTATATTCATTCAAAAAATAAATCGGTTACCAGCATTGAACTTATTCGCGGTGATGGAAAAATCATCAAAAAGAAAGCAACAAAAAACACCCGGCATTTGTATCTCAATACACATGAATATTCACCCGGCGTGTATTTTATAAAAATATACATTGATAATGAACTCCCAATAACCAAAAAAATCCTGATAAAGTTATGAAGTACATAAAAACAATTAGCATTCTGTTGATTTTTCTGCTGACATACATCTGCATGTATGCCCAGGCACCACAAGGCATCAAATACCAATCGGTTATCCGCAATGATCAGGGACATCCGATTACCAACCAATCCATCCGGTTGCGGCTTTCCATTCTTGACAATTCAGATGCCGGGACAATCCTGTTTCAGGAAACACACGGGGTTGAAACCAACGATTTCGGCCTGGTAAATTTAACCATTGGCCAGGGAGCCACCACATGGGAATTTTCCGATATCCCATGGGATAATGGTAATGAGAAATGGTTGAAAATTGAGATTGACAGCACAGGCGGCTATAATTATACAGACATGGGAGCAAGCCAGTTATTCAGTGTGCCTTATGCTTTGTATGCAGAAAATGGTGGTGGAAGTGGTACTAGCGTATGGTCGGCCGGGGCCAACGGCATATTTTATACATCGGGCAATGTTGGCATTGGCACAGATACACCTGATGATAAAGCTGCCCTGGAAATTCATAGCACAACAAAAGGATTTTTACCACCCCGCATGTCAGAGGCTGAGCGCGATGCCATTGATTCACCTCCCGGGGGATTGTTGATATTCAATACCACAAGCCAGTGTATAAACCTGTTTAAAAGCGGCACATGGTATGAAATATGCGGCACATGCATGCCCCCTCCCCAACCGGATGTCAGCTCGAATTCTCCGGCTTGCGAAGATGGAAACATTGAATTGTACGGTAGCAATTTGGGTGGTGCTGAACCGCATTGGAGCGGCCCCAACGGTTTCACATCAACAGAACAAAATCCCGTCATTCCCAATGCCAGCGACATACACACAGGATATTACACCTTGTACACAACCAATGCGTGTGGCAGTAGCGCCCCTGATAGTGTGTTGGTTGAACTGATGCCATTACCGGGGGATGCCGGTCCATTTACCGGGCCCAGCACTGTATGTGAAGGGGAGTTGGACGTCAGTTATTCCGTTGCCGAAGTACTAAACACAGAGTGGTATGAATGGCATTTACCACCAGGGGCTGTCATTAGCAGCGGTGATAACACAAACAATGTAAGCATAGATTTTCTCCCTGGTTCGGAATCAGGAAATTTATCCGTGACACCCCATAACACTTGCGGAAACGGCGACACGAACACCCCACTGGTCATCACGGTAAATCCACTACCAACAACTGCGGATGCCGGAGATGACCAACTAAACCTTGCCGGAACAACCACAAACCTTGAAGGCAATACCCCGGCAGAAGGCACTGGGACATGGAGCATTGTTACCGGTACCGGGGGCAATATAAATGACCCGTCCAATCCGACCAGCAATTTCAGCGGCACGGCAGGAAATGCATACACCCTGAAATGGGAAATCACGAATGGGTGTGGCAGCAGTGCTGATTCTGTAGATATCAGTTTCCAGGCTCCTTTTACATGTGGTGACAACCTTACTGACCCGCGTGATGGACAAACTTATGCCACGGTTGAAATAGGCAGCCAATGCTGGATGGCAGAAAACATCAATATCGGAACGCAAATTGATGCCCCTTCATCACAAACGGACAACGGAACAATTGAAAAATACTGTTATGACAACGATTCTAATAACTGCAATACATTCGGGGGGCTTTATCAATGGGGAGAAATGATGCAATTGCCCGATTCATGCAATACTTCACAGTGTGCCGGTATTGTAGGCACAAATCACCAGGGAATATGCCCGCCCGGTTGGCATGTACCTACTGATGAAGAATACAAAGAACTGGAAATGGCTCTCGGCATGACGTCGGCAGAAGCTGATATGATAAATACCTGGCGTGGTGCTCCTGTTGGTCAAATGATGAAACAAGGTGGGTCTTCAGGGTACGAAGCCCTGTTGTGCGGACGTTGTTCATCCACAGGTAGTTTTAGCCTGCTCAATAATTATGAGTATCCATATACCGCTGACGAATACGGGGCCAATGATGCCTACAGGCGATGTTTGAGGGCAGGTGATGATAACGTAGGAAGGTGGAACACATTTCCTAAAACCTATGCGTTTTCATTGAGATGTGTGAAAGATTAAAACAATGATGAGAAAATAAATTCTCTGCTGTACTCTGCGACCTTGCCCGGCGACAGACTGGTCTGCGAACCTCTGCGGTACGACTTTAAAAAGTAACGCCGAGTTACGCAAAGAAGACGCGGAGAACCGCTGAGATAAATTGGTGAAATAGGAAAATATGAAAAACAAAATTCTCTGCGGTACAACTTAAAAAGTAACGCCGAGTTACGCGGAGAACCGCTGAGGTTCAAATAAAAATAAATACGATAATTATGATTGAAAATGAATTATCAACAAAAATAATAGGATGTGCTATAGAAGTGCATAAACAATTGGGGCCTGGTCTTTTAGAATCTGCATACCAGGAATGCTTGGCCTACGAACTAAAGCAAAATGGATTACAAGTATCAAAAGAAATTCCAATGCCCATTATTTATAAAGAAGTAAAACTGAATCACGGTTATCGTATGGATTTGCTTGTTAATAACACCGTGGTAATTGAAATAAAATCCGTTGAGGCAATAACGGATGTTCATGAAGCACAACTATTAACCTATTTAAAACTTGGGAATTACAAACTTGGGTTAATTTTAAATTTTCATGTTAATGTAATGAGAAAAGGAATCAAAAGAATGGTAAATAAATTATAAAAAATATGCTCTGCGGTACGACTTTAAAAAGTAACGCCGAGTTACGCAAAGAAGACGCGGAGAACCGCTGAGATAAATTGGTGAAATAGGAAAATATGAAAAACAA
>JAYENB010000186.1:0-2281 GCA_034721855.1 Bacteroidota bacterium | reverse complement strand
AGAATGGTAAATAAATTATAAAAAATATGCTCTGCGGTACGACTTTAAAAAGTAACGCCGAGTTACGCAAAGAAGACGCGGAGAACCGCTGAGATAAATTGGTGAAATAGGAAAATATGAAAAACAAGATTCTCTGCGGTACGACTTTAAAAAGTAACGCCGAGTTACGCAAAGACGCGGAGAACCGCTGAGATAAATTGGTGAATTAATAAATTGTACAATTATGAAAAATACATTGATTTTATGTTTTATGTTGTTGGGCATTATTATTAGTGCCTGTGATGACGATGATGATGATAACAATGATGACCCAAACAACACCACCGACGCGTACATAGAAAGTTTTGACGAACTGTATTCTGAAAAAGACACCCTTAATTATATGGACACCACCAGGGTAATTGCCGTTGCATCCGGGAAAGGACTGAAATATACATGGCGTACCAACAGCAATGCACCACTGTTACCCATTGACGGCGTAGATTCAGAAATTTACTTTTACGCTGACCCCTGCGTGAGCACAGGCGCAAAACAAGTGATTTGTGAAGTATCTGCAGGAGAAGACAAAATGACAAAGATTGACACCATTGTAATTGCGGAGTAACTATGAAATATTTTTTTCTGGCACTGACAACGGTTTTATTATCATACAATTTTACGCAGGCACAATGTTTTTCATCCACAGGAAATCCCATCGGCGGCAATGCCAACATGGGTGTGATGAAAAAAGGAATGTTCCGGGTTGGGTCGTTTTACAAACATGCCTATTCCGGGAAATATTTCCATGGCGATGAATTATCAGTGAATGAAGGGCATATTACAGCCGAGTATGCAGTCTATAATTACGTTTCAACCATGCTTTCCTATGGGTTAACCAACAACCTGACCATGGAAGCCGGCAGCGGATATTTCATCAACAAAACAAAAGCTTTTGCCACCCCCATGACAGGCAAAGGATTTTCCAATGCTGTCATTACAGCAAAGTATGCTTTATACCACAACCCTGTCAAAAGACTGGAGATTACGGGTAGCCTCAGCGGTAAAATACCCCTCCGCACTGAAGAGCAAAGGGTGGAAACCGCTACCATCAACATCGCGAATCACCCTGATGTGCAATCCTGCCTCGGGAATTATGGGGCCATGGCCGAACTTTACATTATTAAGGAAAAACCATTTTCCGGACTACGCTATTTTCTCATCACAAAATACGAACATAATTTCCACAGCATTGACGGCTATTTTGATCTCAGGCAGTTTAATTTTGGGAATTCACTCAATACATCCGCCTTTGTCACTAAACACATACACATGCCCGTTGCCCTCTCGTGGCTAACTGAAAACTGGACTGCCATTGCTCAAATCCGGCATGAGCACAAGTGGCAAAATCAAAAACGCTCGCAATTTTACATTGGTTCTGGGGAATTGGAATACGATGACTGGGAAAAAGTAAAAAACTCAGGCAGCGATGTTATTTTCTTTTGCCCCCAAATCAACTATACCTTTTTCCACAAACTAAACGTTTCGGTTCAGGCTGACATACCGCTATATCAACATTACAAGGGTATTCAACTGGCTTCAGACTATGCTTTTTCATTCAATCTCACCTATGATATCGGATCTGAATAACACAAAAAACACACGGAAAATGGCAAAATTTTTGCATAACATTTTATCGAACAAACACAATCAAACAATTATGAAACGAACAACGGCAATATTCATTTTAAGCATCTTTTCAATAACTGTGTTAGCTCAAAACGCAGACAACAACAATGACACACCTGAACAAGTCGAAGGTCCCGGCATTTCATTTGACAAAACCGAACATGATTACGGCACCATTGAGCGCAAATCCAACGGTGACTGCACATTTACCCTAACCAACAGCGGCACAAAAGCACTGATCCTCACCAACGTGCAAAGCTCATGCGGATGTGCAGCCGTTGAATGGCCACACAGACCCATAAAACCCGGCCAAAACAAGACACTCACCATCCGCTATGACACCAGGCGTGTGGGCAGTTTTTCAAAATCCATAAAAGTTTACAGCAACGCTACCGATGCTCCTGTTGTGCTTTCAATAAAAGGTACTGTGGAAAAATGAACATTTCTTTCGTAGTTTTGTTCCCCACAAAATTCATTACCCAAAAAATAATTGTAACTGTTCACATTTTAAAATTAAATAACTGTTAATTGACCTAATTTCTAATTGCTCTAATTAATCTAAAAAATGACCAATAAAACTAATTATTAGAATGATTGCAGTTGCTGTTCCGGAATT
>JAYENB010000185.1:40505-49706 GCA_034721855.1 Bacteroidota bacterium | reverse complement strand
TAATTCCGGAACAGCAACTGCAATCATTCTAATAATTAGTTTTATTGGTCATTTTTTAGATTAATTAGAGCAATTAGAAATTAGGTCAATTAACAGTTATTTAATTTTAAAATGTGAACAGTTACTATTTTAAAATGCCGATGGATATTCTACATAATTTTAGGAGTGAAGCGAACTAAAATTATATTGTAGAATACCAATCGGTATTATTCATTACATTTGTTTCTTGGCAGAAAAGAATGAATAGAAGTTCTCTTAATAAACATGAAAATATGTATGACAGATTCAGGGAAATCATTAATTTTGAAACATCAACCTGTAGTCATGCGCATAGATATTATCACAGTATTACCTGAACTTTTGGAAAGTCCGCTGAACCATTCGATGATAAAACGGGCGAGAGATAAGTCGCTTGTTGAGATTCATCTTCATGATTTACGAGCATACGGGTTTGGCAAACACAGGCAAGTGGATGATTACGCTTATGGGAATGATGCGGGCATGGTGATGATGATAGAGCCGGTTGACAAATGCATTTCGGCATTAAAAAAACAAAGGCATTATGATGAGGTCATATATACATCTCCGGATGGGGAACTTTTTGATCAACCCATGGCTAACACAATGTCTTTACATGAGAACATTATTATTTTATGTGGTCATTATAAAGGAATAGACCAACGGATTCGGGATTGCCTGATAACCAAAGAAATCAGCATTGGAGATTATGTGCTTACCGGTGGTGAGTTAGCGGCTGCGGTTATAGTAGATGGTATAGTCAGGTTGATTCCCGGCGTGCTGTCCAATGAGACTTCTGCATTGAGTGATTCATTTCAGGATAGGCTGTTGTCTCCGCCAGTATATACCCGGCCTGCAGAATACAAAGGCATAAAAGTCCCTGATGTGTTAACAAGTGGGAATTTTAAGTTGATTGATGCATGGAAGGAAAACCAAGCATGGGAACGAACCAAAAAGCTACGGCCTGAGCTTTTAAATGACAAAGAAAATAATGGTGAGTAAAATCAGTTTGTTGCAGGCAGAAAACATCAGTAAACGGTATGGTGATTTGTTGCTTTTTGACGGGATTTCCCTGGGTATTTCTCAGGGAGATAAAATTGCAATGATTGCCAAAAATGGCACAGGAAAATCCACACTGTTAAAAATATTGTCAGGTGAAGAAAACCCGGATACCGGAAAAATAAGCTCAAAAAATGATGTGCGTGTAGGGTATTTGCCCCAGGAAATCATGCTTGATGAAAACAAGACTGTCATGGAAGCCATATTTAGCCTGGATTCGCCTTCTATGAATGCAGTACGTGAATACCAAGAATGCATCATGAAAGATAACCAGCCCGGGTTGCAGCATTGCATAAATAAAATGGACAGTTTGAATGCATGGGACACTGAATTACGGGTAAAACAGGTATTGACAAATCTAAAAATTACACAAACACAAACACGCGTTGGTTTGTTGAGTGGTGGCGAGCAAAAACGGGTGGCATTGGCAGCAGTATTACTTGAAGAGCCCGATCTGTTATTGCTTGATGAGCCCACAAATCACCTTGATCATAATATGATTGAGTGGTTGGAGCAGTTTCTGCAAAAATCAATTAAGAGTTTGTTTATAGTTACACATGACCGGTATTTTCTTGACCGGATTTGCAATGTGATACTTGAAATTGAAGGCAATAATTTGTATGTATATCATGAAAATTACTCTGGATATCTTACAAAGAGAAGGGAGAGGAAGTTAACCGAGTCTGCCAATGTTGCAAAAGCGACAAATTTATTAAAGACTGAAGAAGAGTGGATGCGCAGGATGCCAAAGGCCAGGGGGACTAAAGCAAAATACAGGATACACAATTATTACGATCTGAAAAAGAAAGCCCGGGTTTCCCATGAATCATCTTTGCAAATAAATGTGCCTTCCACCAGGTTGGGAAATAAGGTGTTTGAATTGCATCATATTTCCAAGCATTATGGGGAAAATGTGTTGTTGGAAGATTTTAGTTATAAGCTTATCCCCGGAGAAAAAATCGGTATTACCGGTGACAATGGTACCGGCAAAACTACTTTTTTGGAGATGCTGGCAGGAACGATTAAACCTGATGCCGGAACCATAGAGAGAGGGAGTACTGTAAAATTAGGATATTACCGGCAGGAGGGAATATCATTCAAAGAAGACGACCGGATAATTGATGCCATTAGTAAAATTGCTGAAATTGTGGATTTGGGATCTAACGGAACATTTACAGCACAACAATTTTTAAAACATTTTTTGTTTCCGGTAGAGATGCAACAGCAAGTTATATCCAGTTTGAGTGGTGGGGAGAAAAGGCGTTTATACCTGTGTTCCGTCTTAATCAGGAAACCAAATTTTCTTATCCTTGATGAACCAACCAATGATCTTGATATTATTACCTTGCAGGTACTTGAAGCATACTTGATGAGTTTTGAGGGAAGTGTTGTCACTGTTTCACATGACCGTTTTTTTATGGATAAGATCGTGGATCATTTGTTTGTTTTTGAAGGCAATGGAAAAGTCCGGAATTTCCCGGGGAATTATTCTGATTACAGAGAAAAGGTAAAACTTTCAGAAAAAAGAAAACAAACTCGCTCATCTTCAAAAAAGCAAGAATCTACATCGAAACAACCACAAAAAAAGAAACAACAGTACCAGCAACGCTTGTCATACAAAGAAAAACTGGAATTTAAAAACCTGGAAAAAGAAATTGAAGCCTTAAATATGCGCAAGGAAGAACTGGAAGCTATTATGAGCCAGGGGAATGCTGATGCTGAAAAATTGACAGAAGTAACTCATGAATATGCAGATGTGAAGGAAAAACTGGATGAAAAAGAAATGAGATGGCTGGAATTGGATAGTAGAGGGTGATTGTGAGAGAGATGGAGGGATGGAAAGATTGAGAGATGGGGGTAATGTTTATGATATTACGTATTAATACGTATGGATATGAGGCTCATTCAATTTTGAAGTTAATGCATATATAATTACATTTGCAGGTTTATAAAAGATTAAGTGTGTTGTTTTTAAAAATGAATATTAACTAAGGTGTTGTTACGAAGTAAAAAGCAAAAAGAACGAGCTTAAATGTTCAGGTAATTTTGTAACAATGCCTAAATATCAATCGAAATCATGGGAGATATATTCAGTAAAGTAAGAAAAGAAAAAGGACCATTGGGTCAATATCAACAAAAAGCACACGGTTATTTTATGTTTCCAAAACTTGAAGGAGAGATAAAACCACGTATGATTTTTAACGGGAAAGAAGTGCTGACATGGAGTTTGAATAATTACCTCGGGCTTGCCAATCATCCGGAAGTAAGAAAGGCAGATGCAGAAGCTGCTGAAAAATACGGAATGGCTTATCCCATGGGGGCAAGGATGATGTCAGGGCATACGAAATACCATGAAGAGCTGGAACGACAACTGGCAGCTTTTGTAAAAAAACCGGATGCCTTTTTGCTTAATTACGGCTATCAGGGCATGGTGTCAATCATCGATTCGCTTGTTGACCGCCGGGATGTCATTGTGTATGATTCAGAGTCACATGCCTGTATATTGGATGGCATGCGTTTACACATGGGAAAACGTTTTGTGTTTCCTCACAATGATTCAGAAAATCTGGATAAACAGTTGACTCGTGCAGGAAATATTGCAGAAAAACAAGGTGGAGGCGTCCTAGTTATCACTGAAGGTGTTTTTGGGATGGCCGGAGACCTGGGGCACCTGCATGAAATTGTTAAACTGAAAGAAAAGCATGATTTCCGTTTGCTTGTTGATGATGCTCATGGTTTTGGAACCATGGGTGAAACCGGTGCAGGTACGGGAGAGCATTATGGTGTGCAGGACGGTGTTGATGTTTACTTTGCCACCTTTGCAAAAGCTATGGCAGGCATAGGTGCTTTTGTTGCTGCCGAGAAAGATATCGTTGATTTTCTACGTTATAATATGCGTTCACAGACTTTTGCAAAATCATTGCCTATGCCGATGGTTTTTGGTGCAATAAAACGTCTTGATTTGTTAAAAAACGATTCATCGCATAAAGCTAATTTATGGAAAATTGCAAAAGCACTGCAAAAAGGGTTAAAAGACCGGGGTTTTAACATTGGTAAAACCGAATCTCCTGTAACACCTGTATTTTTTGACGGTGGTGTTGTTGAAGGCACAAATGCCGTGGTGGATTTGCGTGAAAATTTCAGCATTTTCTGTTCAATCGTGGTATATCCTGTGGTTCCCAAAGGGACACTTATGTTAAGGCTTATCCCGACAGCTGTTCATACCCTGGATGATGTTGAGGATACACTTAATGCGTTTTCAAAAATCAGGAATAAACTTGAAGCCGGAGAATACAAAAAAGGAGAAATCAAAAACATGTCAGTGAAATAAAAACTCATACCATGAAAAATGACAAATTTAAGCTAAAATGCGTTAAATGCGGACAGGAATACGATGGTTTTGCTGAATGGTTTGCAGTGGATCAGGTATGTTCACAATGTGGCAGTAAACATGTTGAAGCAGGGTATGATGTGGATTATTCCAGGATGAAAAAACACATTGATACCAACGACGAAGTTAAATCATTCTGGCACTATTTTGATTACCTGCCATTGATTTCACGGGACAATATTATCAGTTTTGGTGAGGGAGCAATACCGGTAGAAAGATGGAAGTTCCTGGAAGATTTTGCCCGTGATGCCTATGGTTTGCATAATGAAGTGTGGGTGTATCGTAATGATAAAAATGGCGGGACAGGTACATTTAAAGATATTGGTGCCAGCTTGGCAGCCAGTATTTTGAAAGAACACGGGATTAATGATTATGTTGTTGCCAGCACAGGAAATACGGCTACTGCTTTTGCGCGGTATATGTCCAAAGCCGGGATCAATACCTATTTCTTTATGCCTATTGATGCGTTGAAAGCCTCTGAATCAGAAATCAATGTGTATGGGCAAAAAGTATTCCGGGTTCAGGGCGATTATGCCAAAGCCAAGGAAATTGCTGCATCGTTTGCCAAAAAACATGGGTTTTTGATGACGGGGGGCAATGTGGATCCTTTGCGTGTAGAGTCAAAGAAAACAATGGTATTTGAGTGGTTCCGTCAAATGGGTAAATTGCCGGATGTGTATGTCCAGGCATTATCCGGGGGCACCGGCCCGATAGCTATAGATAAAGCGTTACGGGATTTAAAAGGAACTGAATATCAAAATCCCATGCCACGCCAGGTATTGGTACAACCGGACAAATGCCCACCAATGGCATTGGCATGGGAACGTGCTGTACAAAATAATTTTCCTGAAGGCTGGGACATTAATTTTCCTGTTATTAAAAATCCACAAACAAGTGTGCCGACACTGGCAACAGGAAAACCAGGTACATATCCTTTAATATCACATTTAGTAAAGGATTCAAATGGCAGTATCATACAGATGAAAGAAGAAAAAATCAATGATATTGCCCGCTGGATGGCTTACGAAACCAGTATTGCCATGGGACCGGCTTCTGCTGTATGTATGGGTGGCTTCTTGAATGCACTGGAGCAAGGTTTAATTAAAGACGGAGAATCTGTTCTGGTAAATACAGGCGAAGGGGTGACACGTGCACCAGAATTTATGGAAGACTTGATCTATGTAACAGATGAGGTTTATTCGGTAGATGATTGTAAGTTGCATGACAGGAAAGGATTGAGGGAAATGCTGAGAAAAAAAGCGGTAGAGCGTTAACCGGGGATGGTGAGATTGTGATCCCGGTGACATAAAAATAAATCGGTATATTGTGTTGAGTAGAAAAAGAGATGATACAAAAAACGCTTCTGACAGTGGTTCAGAAGCGTTTTTAATTGGGACAGGATTAATAGAAGGCCCCATAAATGTGTTTAGTCAATATTAAACACATTGCCTGAATTGAGCAAATCAGTCATGTTGTGAATTTTGTTTTTTTCTTTTTCTTCTTTGATTTGGTTTTCAAGCAGATTTTCATAAGTATCGCCTTCGTCAACACCCCGGATAATTCCCACAGCAATAGGATAATCAGGATAAGTCATCCTGCTTATCATGTAGTGCATGTTGGGGTCTGGATTTTTAGCATCATGAACAAGAATATCATCTTTGGTAATGCCATTTTTACCAATTTTCACCACTTTGAGTTTGCCTTCATCAATGATAAGTCCTTTTTCCTTTTCTTTACCAAAGAGCAGGGGTTTTCCATGTTCAACATAAATGGTTCTGTCATCACGCACGTCTTTTCCGGCCACGAGCTCATGCACTTTGTTGTTAAAAATAACACAGTTTTGCAGGATCTCAATCATGGATGTTCCTTTATGTTTTTCTGCCTGGATAAATACCTGCTTCATCATTTTAGGCTCTTTATCCAACACCCTGGCAAAGAAAGTTCCCTGGGCTCCCATGGCCAGTTCTCCCGGGTTAAACGGATTTTCAATGGTTCCGTGGGGGGATGTTTTAGTCACAGAGCCTTTGGGGGTTGTTGGTGAATACTGACCTTTGGTCAATCCGTAGATTTTATTGTTAAACAACAGCACGTTGATGTCAATGTTTCTACGGAGCAAATGGATAAAATGGTTTCCGCCGATAGCCATGGCATCACCATCACCGGTAATTTGCCAGACCGAAAGTTTTGGGTTAGCCACTTTCATTCCGGAGGCAATGGCAGCAGCTCTGCCGTGCAATCCGTGAAAACCATAGGTGTTAATGTAATATGGGAACCGTGATGAACAACCGATTCCAGACACGAATACAATGTCTTCAATATCTTTACCGGTTTCTGGTAGTGCAGCCTGAACGGCAGCAAGAATACTATAAGCACCACATCCTGCACACCATTTAACAGGACCGTCAACAACGAAATCTTTTTTTGTTAATTTTTGTTTTTCTTCCATAACAGTTAGTCCTCCAGAATTTCAAGGCATTTATTTTTTAATTCAGAGATGTAAAAAGGCAATCCCTGAATTTTATTGTGTTGTAGATAATTAAATTGTGGTAGATGGGAACGCAGGTAATGGGCAAATTGTCCCATGTTGAGTTCACATACAAGGATTTTTTTAAATTTACTGAACACTTCTTCAGTGTTTTCCGGCAGAGGGTAGATATAGTTAAACTGGGCAAGGCTGACATCTTGTCCATTGTCGCGTAATTCTTTTACAGCCGAATGAAGGGCACCATAAGTGCCTCCCCATCCCACAACAAGCAGTTCGCCACCATTTTGGTTGCCAAAAACTTCCTGTTTAGGAATATATTTAGCAATATTATTAACTTTTTGCTGACGAAATTCAACCATTTTTTGATGATTATAAGGGCCATGGGATACTTCCCCGGTTACATCGGCTTTTTCAAGTCCCCCCACTCGATGCCTGAGGCCTTTTTGGCCGGGAACAGCCCAGAAACGGTTTAGTTTTTCCGGGTCTCTTCGGTAAGGTTCAAAGTCAGGGTCGTTGTCTTTTACTTTGGGTGGTGTAATTGGTGAAAGGTCATCCATATCAGGAATTTTCCAAAGTTCTGTACCGTTAGCCAGGTAACCGTCAGAAAGCATTATTACCGGAGTCATATGCTCAATAGCCAAGCGGCATGCCTCAAAAGCAAAATCAAAGCAATTTCCAGGCGAACTGCTGGCTATTACGGGTATGGGAGCTTCTCCGTTTCGGCCATACAATGCCTGAAAAAGGTCTCCCTGCTCTGGTTTTGTTGGTAATCCTGTAGAAGGACCACCCCTTTGTACATTAATTACCACCAGTGGTAACTCAGTCATGACAGCGAGGCCAAGGGCTTCAGATTTAAGAGAAAGACCGGGGCCTGAAGTGCTTGTGGCACCGAGGCTTCCGGAAAAACTTGCCCCAATAGCAGAATTAATACCCGCAATTTCATCTTCAGCCTGGAATGTTTTTATCCCCATGGATTTGTGTGTTGATAATTCCTGAAGAATTTCAGAAGCCGGTGTGATGGGGTATGATCCCAGGAACAACTGAAGGCCTGCTTTTTCAGCTCCTGCAATTAACCCCCAGCTTGTTGCGATGTTTCCATGAATTTGTCTGTATTTTCCTTTTTTATCTTCTGATGGTTTAACCTGAAAGGTTGTGGAAAGTGCTTCAATGGTTTCAGCGTAGTGATAACCGCCACAAAGCACAGCAACGTTTGCATCAATTAATTTGGGTTTTGATTTAAATTTTTCACTAATAAATTTTTTCCCGTTCTCAATGTCCCTGTTGAACAGCCAAAACAAAATCCCCATAACAAACTGGTTTTTGGTTTTGTCAATGGTTTTTGTGTCCAGGTCTATGTCCATTTTTTTGACGGTAGCCCTTGTTAATTGTGTAATGGGAGCTTTGATTAGGTTATAACCATCAAGTGAGCCATCACCAAGGGGGTCTTCGATAAACCCTGCTTTTTTGTAATGTTTGTTATCGAAATTATCAATATCGACAATAATGGTTGCCCCTGATTTTACCCATTTTAGGTTTGATTTAAGGGCTGCCGGGTTCATGGCAACCAATACATCAGCCAGGTCCCCGGGTGTTTCAACGTTTTTTCTTCCAATGTGTACCTGGAATCCGGAAACCCCCGCCAGGGTACCCTGAGGCGCTCTGATTTCTGACGGGAAGTCAGGGAATGTTGAAAGGTCGTTGCCAAAAGATGCAGAAGCATCGGAAAATTGGGATCCGGTTAGCTGCATCCCATCACCAGAATCACCAGCAAATTTTACAACTACATCTTCGCGTTCGATTACTTTGCCGTTTTTATTCATAATCACAGTATGTAAATAACTTGTTAAATGAAAAACTAATATGAGTTTATACAACAAAATTAAAGACTTTATAACATTCACACATGAATTTTATTCATTTTTTTATTGCCGTATATTATTTCTGTATCGTACATTATTACTAATGTGAACGTAAAATAGACATGGCGTGTTAAAAAATGTTTTGTAACACATTTCATTTAAATGATATAAAAACGCCTAAAATGAATCAATCATAGTTAAAAAGTCAGTCATTTCAACACAAAAGCATGTTCCATATAAAACGTAACTAATCAGTATCAACAAAAGTAGTTCCTCACCGCAAAGTTACGATAGCACGAAAGCACGATTGCATGAGATTTCAAGGGATATATCTTTATTTTTTCCTGAGTTCTGAATATTTCTCCTTATCATGCCATCACCCCATCGCC
>JAYENB010000185.1:28131-40405 GCA_034721855.1 Bacteroidota bacterium | reverse complement strand
CCCATCGCCCTATCGTGCCTTCTCGCTATCGTCATTTCTTAGCGTCTTTGCATCTCAGCGGTTACAATTGCATGTACCTGACTATTTACAATATATCATTTGTTTATTTTTCAGTTCTGCGTCCGATTCCAAAATACGTATAGCCTTTAGCCTGCAATTCTTTAGGGTCATAAATATTCCGGCCGTCAAAAATCAATTTGTTGTTCATTTTTTCGAGGTTAGGGTAATTTAACACACGGAATTCGGACCACTCTGTAACAAGTAATAAGGCATCGGCCTTATCAATAGCATCATACGCTTTATTGGCGTAAGAAATTTTATTGCCTACACGTCGTTTACATTCATCCATTGCAACCGGGTCATAAGCAGTAATGGTTGCTCCGGCATTTGTGAACAAGTCAATGAGTTTTAAAGCAGGAGCTTCACGCATATCATCGGTATTGGGTTTAAAAGCTAATCCCCACAAAGCAAAATGTTTTCCTTTGAGGTCTCCAAAATAGGCTTTTGCTTTATGGAACAATGTTTCTTTTTGCCGTTCATTAACATCTTCAACAGCTTTGAGTATTTCCAGGCTATGATTGTGTTGGTCTGCTGTATTAATGACAGCTTTTACGTCTTTTGGAAAACAAGAGCCACCATACCCTGTTCCGGCGTATATGAAATATTTACCAATCCGGCGGTCTGAACCAATTCCCTGGCGAACAGCGTTAATATCTGCACCTACTTTTTCACAAAAACTAGCCATGTCGTTCATAAAACTGATTTTGGTGGCCAACATTGAATTGGCAGCATATTTTGTCAGTTCTGCAGACGGAATATCCATGAAAATAACGGGATGTCCATTCAGTACAAATGGTTTATACAGCCTGTTCATAATTTGTTTTGCTTTTTCAGAATCGGTGCCGACAACGATCCTGTCGGGATGCATGGCGTCATTAATGGCATCGCCTTCCTTAAGAAATTCAGGATTGGAAGCCACATCAAAAGGAATGTCTTTACCCCGTTTTTTTAATTCTTCCGAAACAGCCTTACGCACTTTTTCTGCTGTGCCAATGGGGACAGTGCTTTTTGTAATGATCAACAGGTAATCTTCCATATTTTTCCCTGCCTCTCTGGCTACGTCCAACACATACTTAAGGTCCGCGCTGCCATCTTCATCCGGAGGTGTGCCAACGGCAATAAACAAGGCTTCAGCACCTTTAATGCCCTCTGAGAGGCTTGTGGTAAATGAAAGCCGGTTTTTTCCCACATTTCGTTTTACAAGTGTTTCCAAATTAGGTTCCCAGATCGGGATGATCCCCTTGTTCAGTTTGTTGATTTTTTCCACATCAATATCAACACATGAAACATTAACACCGACTTCGGCAAAACATGTTCCCGACACCAGGCCAACATAGCCTGTGCCTACCATTGTTATTTTCATAATTTGAGCATTTTAAATTAATTATCAGATAATTTGTATGTACTTTCATAGAAAACCATAATTTTCACATGCAGCAAAATTAATCATTGTGATTGACAAAGTATGCAACTTTTTCAAGGCTTGTTATCATGTCGTAATCTTCAACATAAATATTGATGTTATCCGGGATGTTTAAAGGAACAGAGGTGAAGTTAAGGATGCCTTTAATCCCACACACTACCAGTTTATCTGTAATTTCCTGGGCATGTTCAGGGGGTAATGTGAGTATGGCGATTGATATGTTGAGTTCTTTTATTTTGTTGCATAATTCATTGATATGGTAGCATCTGACATCGCCAATGACACGGTTGATTTTGTTTTCATCAACATCAAAAGCTACAGCAATATCCAGTTTTGTACGCTTACCACTGAAATAGGTTGTAATTGCATTGCCAAGATGACCAATGCCAATGGTAGCCGTGTTGAGTTTTTGGTTTCCATCAAGGACTTTCCCGATGCGGGTAATCAGGTCTTCCACAAGGTATCCTTTGCGCTGTGTCCCTGAATATCCGATTAGCATAATGTCACGACGCACCTGAACGGGTGTAAGTTGGAGCTGGCTTGCCAGTTCATGAGAATAAATGTTGTCTTTTCCCTTGTTCAGGTTGTTGTACAGGATCCGCCTGTATTGACTTAGCCTTTCTACTGTTTTAGGTGGGAGTGACATGTTGTTCACATTTTAAAAAGTTAAAATTAATGATTAAATATTGAATTCATGTTTCAAATTAGGTAAATTATCTTTTGTTAAATAAAATTTCCACAAATAGATTGTCGGCGGGATGTTTCATGCCTGCAATATCATCGTTGTTAAAAATGGTTTTTGATGATTTATTTTTTCCCGATACAATGGTAATACAAGCACTGTTGAAAATGCTTTCGCCGGTAATCATGAGTTTGGGGCTTTGTGTTTCATTCATGCCTTATGGCATGTACATAGTGCAAAGTTAAGGCATTGTTACAAAATAACCTGAACATTTAAGCTCGTTCTTTTTACTTCGTTATAAAAACAAAAATAACTTCGCCTATTCTGTTCACTTTATTTCGTAACAACACCTAAGCAATTGATGAGAAAACATAATAAGTATTGTTAAAACATAACAATAAAATTTGTATTACAGATATGCATCTGTTTGAAAAAAGAAAAAGAGCCATTGGATTTGTGTTTTATTAATAAAGAAAATAGGGTATATAAAAGGTCAATATAAAGATAAATAAACAAAATAAATAAATAAGAGATTCTTAGTTATGTTAAATGAAAATTAAATGAGGTATGAAAATCATATTGTAATCCCTGTATATTACTTTAAAGCGTGATAAATATGAGTGAAATGTGAAAAAGATAATTTAATTTTGTTTATTTTGATATAAATTAACAAGATGTTAAGAGTAAAAATTTGGTGGATTTCAAAAGTCTATTATACTAAAGTTAGTTAAATGAATTTCTGAATTAGCAATAAAAAAGGAGGAAAAATGCAGAAATTAACAAGAGAAATTACGGAACATTCAGACAAGCTAAGGTATTATGCTTATAATTTGACAAAAAATAAGGAAGAAGCCAATGATTTAACGCAGGAGACCATGTTTAAAGCCTTGAAAAACAAAAGCAAATTTGTACACAAAAAAAACCTGCAGGCATGGTTGTTCATCATTATGAAAAACACCTTTATCAATCAATACCGGCGTAAAAAATACAGGTAAAAATTGCTTAATGACAGTAAAAACTTAAAAAACGCGGAACTTTTAAAAGCTGATCATGAGATCAACCTTGATATTTACATGAACCGCTCTGATATCAGAAATGCAATTTTAAACCTGGATGGAAAATATCGTATTCCTTTCATCTTATTTTACAAGTTTTACAAATATACGGAAATAGCAGAACGTTTAGATTTCCCGCTTGGCACCGTAAAAAGCCGGATATATTTTGCCCGTAAAATATTAATGAATGAGCTAAAATCACTGTACTGATTTATTCCGGATAAATAATATTTGAATACACTTTAAGTTCCCAAATAATGTAGAATTTGTCCGGCGTTTTTTCGCCATTTTATGAGTATTATAAAGGCCGTGTTTCTTATGTTTTTCGCATTTCATCAAGCTAATCCGGATATACGGGTGTAGAATTTCAGTCAATTGGATAAGCGTTAAAAAAAATTCAAAAAACAGAAAACAATTCTACATTGCTGCATGTAAAATTAATGTGTAGTAAGAATATATTAAAAAAAAACGAGCAAGAGGCTATCGAAATATTGAAAATTTTATTAATAAAATTTACTTTATTTGTGGCAAGTTGAAATTTAACTACCCACCATATTCGACATAGAGCCTTGTTAAAAAATTGCGTTTTTGAATGGGATAATAGTATCTATGATACTGGATTAACTTACGCCATGGCACAACTATGTTTATGGAATGCCAGTGGTGTAACAGTAAAAGGTTGTGATTTCTTAAATAACACTGATGATGGTATTTCGATTTCTTATCGTGGAATAGGAATACTTTCAGTTTATTTGACTGATTTTAATGTTTCAGGTAGATGCACAGATCCTTTTTGTCATAATCATGACCGTAATACTTTCAGTAAATTAACATACGGGATAATATCAAATGGAGGAAATGATGTTCTAATTGACAGATGTGATTTTATTGATAACTATGGTGCTGCAAAAATAATTTCAAGTGAATCCCTTCAATTTACACGAAATGATTTAAATGTTTATGATTATGATGAAGAACCTTCTTTGGATTATGAATCATTTGGTCTGTACCTCGAAGGATGCACCGGATACCAGGTTGAAGAAAATGATTTCCATGATGGTTTGTTGGGCCTTGTTGTATATAACAGTGGTCAGTACACTAATGAAATATATTTAAACGATTTTTACAATTTAAATGGGAATGGTGTTGCAACCGGTGCAATTGGTATAGGCATAAACAGTGGAACACGTAGCCCAAGTGGATTGCATTTTAATTGTAATGATTTTAATCAAACGGATTACGCTATAGGAGTAACAGGTGGTCATTTAGTTATAGCGAATGATGGCTTAATTTATGTATCATCTTCTTCTATTTCAAATATACAAGGAAGAAGTTTATTTACAGGGACTTACAACTCTGCTGATAATACATTCTGGCTACATGGCATGACTGATCAAAATGATTTTTATGTTGATGCAAATATTTCCTTGTATGATCAATATCGCTACAATGGGGCTTATGATAATTTAACAGACAGAGATGCCAACATAAATAGTTTTGATAACAATTTGGTGTCAAAACATTATTACGGCACATTTTCAACGAGAGAACAGGAATGTCCTTCAAATCTTGAAGGTGGCGGCGGTGTTATTTCTATACCACTTATGGTACAAAAATTAAATGATAAAGAAGAAGAAATACTTACTTTAAAACAGGAATATAGTGATTTAACTTCAGGTGTTAATGTAAATGAACTTATTCATCTTGCTAGTATTGCTAACTCATTTATTATACATACAGTACATAATGCTCTTATTTCTTCTTCTCCCTATTTAACTGATACAATATTGAATACTTATTTGATGAATGAAAATGCGAATAAAATATCACGTGCAGTTGTAATGCTTGCAAATTCTCCGCTTCCTTCAAGTGTCCTGGAGAACATTGAAAAATCAAACCTTAGTACAGGTATTAAGCATTATATAATGGCAAATCAGGTAGGTATAAATATTTTAGAAAAAATTGAAACAGATATTCAATCAGCTAAGGCATCAAAACAATTTATCACAGACAGATTACATCTAAAATATATACACTCGGATTCAACTGCATTAATTCAAGAGTGGAAAAATATGCTTGAGTCAAAAAATGACATTCACAGTAAAGAAAAACTGTTGAATGTTTATTTCTCTAAAGGTGAATTTGCTGCTGCTGAAAATCTTCTTGCCAACCTTGAAACAGAATTATTATTTAGTAATGATTCTGAAAAATTGAGTCAGATAAAAGTTAAGCAAATTGAATTGAGCATGCGACAGAATGGTTCTGAACAAAGCCTTAATCAATCTGATGTAAATTATCTCAATACCCTGGCTGAAGATTACAACAGCAAGTCTGGTAGCGAAGCACGTTCATTATTGATGGCAGCAGGTCTTGAAGAATATGATCCTGTTATTATTTTGCCAAATCCCAACAATCAAAAATCCGCTATGGCAGGCATTGCACCTGAACAGGAAGACCTGTCCCGTAATCAGGATGTTGAACTTTCCACACTTTTCAACATTTTCCCGAACCCTGCCAGTAATATCCTTTCTGTTGAGTTTATCACTTCCGCAGAATCATGTACATTCGTGATATATGATATCCAGGGCCGTCAGATACGCACTATAGTAAAAGAAGAATCATTGGGTTACCTGACCATAGATGTTTCTGAGCTTGAAAGCGGAAACTACATCCTCTACTCTCCTCAACTCGGCGAACGCAAACAGTTTGTGGTGAAACATTAATTCTCCGCCACTGATAAAGAAAAAGGCTGCCTACGGGCAGTCTTTTTTGTTTTGGGATTTTCTGACAAATATTTATTACACGAACATTATTGTAAAAATTAAAACCATTGTAAATAATTCATTGCACCTGGTCGGTGTTCTCTACCAGGAACCGCGCTGTTTTTCGTGATCGTTGTTCCAAAACCACATGTTTGCCTTTCAACATTTTCTCAATGGCTTCATTGGTATAATGCCGTATGGTGATCAACTGTAAATGCTCATTATACAGCACTTTGAACTCCTTTCCTAAGCGAGCAATCAATTTGGGCAGTTTACGTTTATGGCAATCCACACAAATCGAATAACTGATGGCAGAATTCTGGCTCATGCTAACATGGGCATTATACATGTCAAAAACATCAAAAATGCGGCTGATGTGTTTTTCCATGATGAAGGAAAAATCCCGTGGGGATACAGATAACAACACCTGTTCGTTTTTAATGATGTAAACAGGGGAAAGTTTTATTTCTTTTTCAAGATGTTTGATCTCTGTTCCTTTTTCTCCGGGCTCAAGAAATGATTTTACATACAGGGGGATTTTTTTGTTTTCCAACGGCTTTATGGTACGTGGATGAATGATTTTTGCTCCATAATAAGCCAGCTCAATGGCCTCCTGGTAAGAAATGAGCGGCATTTTTTCACTGAAATCATGGTGTTTGGGATCAGCATTCATTACACCCGGCACATCTTTCCAGATAGTAACATCCTTTGCCACTGACAAAACAGCAAGGATAGCAGCCGTATAATCAGACCCTTCACGGCCCAATGTGGTGCTTATTCCTTCAGGGGTGCTGCCGATAAATCCCTGGGTCAGCATGATCCGGTTGCTGTGAACATGTTGCCTGTCAAAGGCTTTTTTACTGGTTTTCCAATTCACATTCGCAGCTCTGTATGCAGAATCTGTACGTATGATGTCCCGGGCATCGACCCAATGAACATCAATGCCTTTGTGTTGCAACCATGTGTTTATGATCAACGATGAAAACAATTCGCCGCAATGGACGATTTGATCGTATTCATAATCATAATTTAACGATGGCGCTGTTTGCAACTTTTGTTTTAGTGTATCAAACACCTCTGAAAAAGGGGCCGTTTCTTTTCCGTATTTTTCTAACCCGAGATCAAGATAAACCTGCTCGTGAAATTGCTTTATTTTCTCGAACATTGCTTCTGCTTGAGCAGACTCACGTGTATAATAAGCTTCTGCAAGGTTTTCCAGGGCATTGGTGGTTTTTCCCATTGCAGATATAACAATTATAACCGGACGCTTTTGGTCTTGAATAATGGTACTTAAGTTTTTTATTGATTCGGCATCTTTGATAGATGCCCCTCCGAATTTGTGTACATGCATAAGATCAATCCTCTTTCATTTTATCTGTTATTCCGCGTACCAGTTTGTATTGATTGAAAAACTCCCTTGCAAATACCCGCAACACGGTATATGATGGTATTGCCAGCATCATCCCAATTACCCCGGCAAGCTTTCCGGCAATAAGAATAACGAGAAACACTTCCAGCGGGTGAGCGCTGACAGAATTGCCAAAAATGGTCGGTTGAAAAAACATGACATCAATAAGTTGTGTCACAGCAAATGTCAACAGCACAAAAATCAGCATGGGAAGCATTTCATCGTAAAAATCCATTCCCAGGTTCCCCGCAATTACCATTACAATACCAATAGCAGCACCAATCCAGGGGCCTAAATAGGGAATGAGGTTTAAAAATCCGGCGATGATGCCAATCAATAAGGCCAGTGAAAATTCAACCCCCGATATTGTCAGGCCTGTGGTAACCAATATCACAATGCCCGTCACCTGACCGAGCAAACCAATAAAATACCGGGATATCAGTTTTCGTATTTTGTGCAATGCGTGTTGTGTTTTTCCCTCATATTTTTCAGGCACCATCAAGAGTATACCTTTATTAAACAACCTATCTTCTTTCATGAAAAAGAAAGTAATAAACAACACGGCAAAAATGCCTATCAACACACTGCCCAAAGCCCCTCCGATTTTATTAAACATGACAGATATTTCATCAAACTGTATCAAATTGACAATTTTTTCACTTAAAAATTCTTTGGATGAAAACTCTGATGTTCTCTGGAATGGTATGGAATGCACCCAATTATCAAATTCCGCATAAGGATCTTTCAAATTGTGTGATAATGTTTTTACTTCAATACTGCGGATCTCATTAATCTGTTCGCCTACCAACGGAATAATGATTCTGAAAAACAACACTATAACAAAAACCATGCACGCCAGCGTAAGCAAAGATGCTAGCCAGCGTGGAAAACGAAAGGATTTTATGTGTATTTTCAATAACCGGTTTACCAGTGGCCGGCCAATCATGGATAGCACGGCTGCTATCAAAATATACGCTACAATTTCAGTAAAAAACCACACAAAAAGCACCAATACAACAATGCTCAGTGCTCCTATGATATATCGTGTAACCTTATTCATCCTAATTTTCTTTTTTCGAAAATAGTAAAAATTCATAACATAGCACCAAAATGCATTAGTTTTAACATATTTTTTCTACATTTACACAAACATTTATCAAATTTTATGAAAACTGTAAAATATATCCTTTCATTTATTGTCTTTATTTCATTTGCATTGACTTCATATACGCAACCATGGATGAAATACGTTGATACAAAACCTGAGGAAGCCGGCTTTTACGAAATCCAGGACGCTTTCAATCAATATTGGGTAAAGCGGGAATATGAAAAAGGCAAAGGATTTAAACAATTCAAGCGGTGGGAATATTTTATGGAACCACGTGTTGATAAAGAGGGATATATCAATCCCCGGGCTGTGTATGATGCCTGGAAAAAAATGCAACACACATCATCTGCACCAAAAGACGAAGTGGCAAACTGGTCTCATCTCGGGCCGGTTGAAACACCAACAAATCTCAATAGTCCCACCACAAAGCGAGGCAGTGGAAGGTTGAATTGCGTTACTTTTCATCCTTCTGATCCCAATACAATATACGTGGGAGCTCCATCGGGTGGGCTCTGGAAAACCACAGACGGCGGAAACACCTGGGCAACAACTACTGATGAACTACCATCAATCGGGGTGAGTGATGTTGCTATCAATCCTGGTAATCCACAGGTGATTTTCATTGCTACCGGTGACGGGGATGCCAGGGATACATACAGTGCCGGCATACTTAAATCCACTGACGGCGGCGCAACATGGACTGAAACTCTGTTGCCTCTTGAAATCACATCCATGAATATTATCCGGTGTATAAAAATCAATCCTGACAATCCTGACATTATACTGGCTGCCGGCAATTTTGGCATCATGCGCAGTGATGATGGTGGTGCAAACTGGGATGTAAAAGCATCAGGCCATTTCAAAGACCTTGAATTCAACCCGGAAAATTCAAACATCGTGTATGCCGCCACGTATGAATACAGTGGCAATGCTGCGGTTTACCGTTCTGTAAATGGCGGCAGCACCTGGGATCAATGTTTATACGTTCAGGATGCCAACCGCATTGAACTTGCGGTAACGCCGGTTGATCCAACACGTGTGTATGCCGTAGCATCAGCAGCCGAAAACAGCGGGTACTATGGTTTTTATGCATCCACAAACAGCGGACAGGATTTTACACAAGTGCATGATAACACAAACCTCAATTTGTTGGGGTGGTCAACCGATGGTAGCGATGAAGCCGGTCAGGGATGGTATGATTTGGCCTGTGCAGCAGACCCCAACGATGCCAATACTGTATATGTCGGTGGTGTCAATACATGGAAGTCGGTGGATGGGGGCTTGTCATGGAGCATTGTCAGCCACTGGTATGGAGGAGATGGTGTGCCCTATGTTCATGCCGACCACCACAGTCTGGATTTTTCGCCGCTAACAGGTGAATTGTACTCCGGCAATGATGGCGGGCTACACAAAACCAACGATAGCGGAAATAGCTGGACAGACCTAAGCGACGGTCTGGAAATCCTGCAGGTTTACAGGATGGGAAACTCGGCAAGTAACCATCAGTTATTGATGACAGGGAGCCAGGACAATGGTACCATGCGCCTTGATGATGGGAACTGGAATGCCATCATTGGGGGCGATGGCATGGAGTGCCTGATAGATTATTCAAACACATACATTATGTACGGAACCGTTTATTATGGTGCGATCAGAAGGTCAACAGACGGGGGATATAATTTTACTGACATCAAACCTGCAGCCGCCGGTGACGGAGCATGGGTAACCCCCTTTGTCATTCACCCCCAGGATCCGGAAACCCTGTATATTGGTTTCAAAGATGTGTATAAAACTACCAACCAGGGTGATTCGTGGACGGTTATTTCGGATAACCTGACAGGAGGAATAAACCTGCAATCCCTTGCCATCGCTAAAGCGGATCCGGATGTAATCTATGCTGCTACCTATAACGATATTTACAAAACTACAAACGGTGGCGGTACCTGGACAAACATAACAAGCGGGCTTCCTTCCAATTCCATTACCTACATCAGCATCAGTCCCGTAAACCCTGATGAAATTTGGATTACACTGAGTGGATATGCCGATGGCGAAAAAGTATATTATTCCAATAACGGGGGCGATAATTGGCAAAATTACTCCGATGGGCTTCCCAACATTCCGGCAAATTGCATTGTTTATGAAGAAAATTCAAACAAAGCACTTTATGTTGGCACTGACCTTGGTATTTTTTATCGCAACAGCAGTATGCCCTCATGGACAAATTACAGCCAGGATTTACCCAATGTTATTGTCAATGAACTGGAAATACAGTACAATGTTAACAAAATCAGGGCAGCCACATACGGACGCGGCGTCTGGGAATCTGACCTGTTTGAACTCGTTGCGCCGCCTGTAGCTAACTTCACAGCTTCTGTATTGAATGCTTGTCAGGGTGAAGTGATGTTTGGTAGCACCTCCAGCGGAGCCCCTGATAGCTATACCTGGTATTTTGGTGATGGTAATATAAGTAACGAACCTGCTCCCACACACACTTACCCAGCATTGGGAATTTACGATGTTAAACTAATTGTTACCAATAGCCTTGGTGCTGATTCAATTACAAAACAGGTAGAAATATCGCAAGAAGACCTTATGGTAGATTTTTCAAGTAACATCAATGACGGTTGTCAGGCCTGTGAAATACAATTCACGAACCTCAGTGATGAACTTGAAAGTTTTAATTGGGATTTTGGCGATGGAAACTCATCCTCTGAATATGAACCTGCACATACTTATGAAACGGAAGGATCATATACGGTTAGCCTGACAGGCATATCCGCCCTGTGCGAAGATGCGACGGAAACAAAAACAGATTTCATCAATTTTAATGCGGACAATACAGCAGAACTCAATATGCCGGCATCTGGGTATGCTCCCCAGCAGGTATGCTGCGAAGGCTATCTTTATGACAACGGTGGCCCAGACCACAATTATTCCGATAACACGAACAGCCTTGTAAAAATTGTTCCCGCTGATGCCGATCAAATCGAATTTATGTTTATGAATTTTGATGTGGAAGCAGGCCCCGGCAGTACATGCGATTATGACCGTATCATTATTTTTGACGATATTATCCCTTACGATGGATATAAACTTGGAGAATACTGCAACAATAATCCTCCGTCAGGAAACATCATAACAACTGAAGGCAAAGGGCTTATCCGTCAAATCACTGACGGAGGCGTTACGGAAGCTGGTTTTAAGCTGTTCTGGCAATGTTTAAAAGTGGATTTTACGCATACAGCAGATGCCGCTGATTACAAAACCATTCAATTTACAGATATTTCTACTAATTACCCGTTGGCATGGGCATGGGATTTTGGAGATGGTGGAACCAGCGATGAACAACACCCTGAACATACGTATGACCAGGATGGTATTTATCCTGTAAGCCTTACCATAACCAATGATCAGGGAGAATATACAGAAACAAAAGACATTGAAATCTCGGAAATGAACATTGAAAACAACCAGGCTTTGTCTGAACTAAATGTATTCCCAAATCCTGCACAAAAAGAGGATGGCATTTACATTCATTCCCCTGGTAAATATGAACTTTATTATGAATTGTTCTCTGTGAAAGGCAAGCTTGTTCTATCAGGCCATCTTCATTTATCGGAAAAAGAAAATCAACATATTGATGTCCGGCATGTTGTACCAGGCGTTTATAATCTAAAAATCAGCACAGGTAACAAACATATTTTTAAACAAATCAGTATTTTGTAATGAATTTAGAATATTGTTTATTTAGCGTTGTGAAAGGGAAAGTTGTT
>JAYENB010000185.1:0-28031 GCA_034721855.1 Bacteroidota bacterium | reverse complement strand
ATCTAATGCGAATGAACGATCTTATGACGATTATGATGTGACTTTTTATTTTCTGGATCTGATCATGGATAATACATCCACAGATGTTGAAGGCACAGTTCGCATTGATTTTGAAACCACATCACCGGGTCTGACAGAAATTGAACTTGACCTTGATAATCAACTGAGTGTTGCAGAAGTCAGACTAGATGAAACACCGGTGAGTTATACTCATGAGGACAATGCCATTACCATTCCCTTATCAAAATCTAAAAGCAGGGCAGTGCATACGGTAGAAGTTGATTATGCCGGCACACCACCGTATGGGATGTTCAATGAAACATATCCTTATCTGAATGAAACCACAACATTCAGCTTATCTGAACCTTACGACGCTATGGGATGGTTTCCCGTTAAACAGGATTTATCAGACAAAGCAGATTCATCCTGGGTGTTTGTAACGGTGCCCGATAATTTAATGGCCGGATCCAATGGCCTGTTGACAGACACTACCAACATGGGCGACGGCACTACCCGTTACGAATGGAAATCAAAATACCCCATCGATTATTACCTGATTTCAGTTGCCATTGGCAATTACCAGGATTATTCGTTCTATTGTTATCCCGAAGGCACAGATTCTGTTTTGGTGCAGAACTACATTTATGATTCCCCCTATTACCTTGCTTTTTATGAAGAGGATATATTAAAAACCGGCGAAATGATTGAAGTGCAATCTGACTATTACGGGCTTTACCCCCATCATGAGGAAAAATATGGTCATTGTGCCGTAGAACTCAATGGCGGGATGGAACATCAAACCATGACAACGGTTGGAAAATTTGACTTTACATTGATTGCTCATGAACTGGGACACTCCTGGTTTGGCAATTACCTTACATGCGCTACATGGCAGGACATCTGGATCAATGAAGGATTTGCCGTATATACTGAATATCTCACTTCACAGGCAATGCGTACTGAGGCTGAAACACAAAACTGGCTTGAGCTGAATGCAGAGTATGCAAAAGAATACAACGATGGTTCTGTGTATGTGCCTTTCAGTGAAGTTAGCGACCCCGACCGGATTTTTGATTATTACCTGACCTATAAAAAAGGGGGTATGCTTGTGCACATGATACGATACCTGCTGGGTGATGCTATGTTTTTTGATGTGTTGCACACGCATTTGAACGAACATGGCAATTCTGTGGCCACAGGGGATGATTTCAAAACGGTTATTGAAAATGTCAGCGGCATGAATTTCGATGATTTTTTCGATCAATGGTATTATGGTGAAGGGTATCCGGTTTACAACACCGAATGGCATCAAACAAATGATACGGTTTATATCCATACCAGCCAGGCCGGATCTTGCCCCCAGGCACCTTTATTTACCATCCCTCCTGAATACATGCTGTATTTTGAAAATGGTGACAGTCTAATAGTACAATTATCCCAGGATGCCTACAATGTGTTTCACAAAATCCCTGAAACGCGACAGGTTGACAGCATTGTGTTCGATCCGGATTTGTGGTTGATACAAGAAAATATGGTACAGGAAGTATCATCCATTCCCACCCATAATTTTTCATGCCATCTTTTCCCCAATCCTGCTCATTCAAGCGTACAAATACAAACCGGAAAACCTGGCAACTACCAATATGAACTTATGGATGTTTATGGCCAAGCAGTAAAACAGGGACGTTTTTCATCCGGAACTTATACTATGGATTTGTCAGAAATAAACAGGGGAATATATTTCCTGAGAACTTTTGAAGGAAAACATGCATTCAAAATCGATAAACTTGTAGTAAATTAATGACCTATGTCATGTTTTTGTCTCTGGTTTTTAAAAACAACAACATGTTTAATTTTAAATCTTCTGATATTTAGGTGTTTAATCCGTAATTTAAATTGATTAAAAATTATTATAATATGCATTAAAATATTTTTCATTTAAGAAAACTAAGTATAAGTTTGTCATAAGTTTTAACCAAAAACACTAAACAAATGGCTTACGTAATTACAGATGATTGTACAGAATGTGGTACTTGTATTGACGAATGTCCTGTGGAAGCAATATCTGAAGGATCTCCTTATGTGATTGATCCTGATGTGTGTACTGATTGCGGTGCATGCGCAGATGTTTGTCCGGTAGAAGCAATACACCCGGAAGACTAGTACAATCATACCAAAAAATGACATGGTGCTTGTTGAATTCAACAAGCACCATTTTTGTATATGCTTGTTTTATTGTAAAGGATTTATTATTTTAAGCGGCAAATATTTACAATATGTTAGTTAAAACTTACGGTGGTGCTTTTCACGGCATTGATGCACACACCATAACCATAGAAACTGATGCCACCAAAGGCTATGAATTTCATCTGGTAGGTTTACCCGATAATGCCGTAAAAGAATCACAGCAACGGATTGTAGCAGCTCTGGGGAACAATAATTACAAATGGCCCGGCCGGAAAATTGTCATCAACATGGCCCCTGCCGATCTGAGGAAAGAAGGGGCAGCCTATGACTTACCCCTGGCAATCGGTGTGTTGGGTGCATCCGAACAAATGACAGCAGATCGTATTCCCCGCTTTATGATCATGGGGGAATTGTCCCTTGACGGTAGTATTTTACCCATAAAAGGGGTATTGCCCATTGCTTTACAGGCCAAAGAAAATGGACTTGACGGCTTCATCCTGCCTGAACAAAACGTAAAGGAAGCCGCTGTTGTTGAAGAGCTGGATGTCTATGGTGTCAATCACATTACACAGGTCATAGATTTTTTCAATGGCGATGTTGCACTCAAAGAAACGAAAGTTGACCTGAAAAAAACCTTTGAACACACGGTTACAGATTATGAAGCGGATTTTTCGGATGTACGCGGACAGGAAAACGTAAAAAGAGTAATGGAAATTGCAGCGAGTGGTGGTCATAATCTCATTATGATAGGGCCTCCCGGCGCCGGCAAGACCATGATATCAAAGCGCTTACCTTCCATTTTACCTCCGCTCACACTCGAAGAGGCACTTGAAACCACAAAAATCCACTCTGTAGCAGGAAAAATGGACAAAGAAACATCACTGATTACACGCAGGCCTTTTCGTTCACCTCATCATACCATATCCGATGTTGCATTGGTAGGTGGTGGGAATCATCCTCAACCAGGCGAAATCTCGCTTGCCCACAACGGCGTTTTATTTTTGGATGAATTGCCGGAATTTAAACGCACTGTGCTTGAAGTGTTAAGGCAACCACTTGAAGACAGGGTGGTAACCATCAGCCGGGCAAAATTTACTGTGGAATACCCGGCAAGCCTCATGCTTGTTTCAAGTATGAACCCCTGTCCTTGCGGTTATTACAATCACCCAACGAGAGAATGCACATGCTCGCCCGGGATGATTCAAAAATACCTCGCAAGAATTTCCGGTCCCCTGATGGACAGGATTGACATTCACATGGAAGTGATTCCCGTGGAATTTAATAAGCTAGCATCCACACCTCCGGGAGAAAACAGTGCATCTGTTAGAAAAAGAGTGATTAAAGCAAGTGAAGTACAGGCAGATCGTTTTAAAGCGTTTAAACATATTTTTACCAATGCCCAAATGTCAACCAAAATGATGCAAAAATTCTGTGCTATAGATAACACGGCTTCAATATTACTAAAAACAGCCATGGAAAAACTGGACCTTTCAGCACGCGCTTACGACCGGATTCTAAAAGTATCTCGTACGATTGCCGACATGGATGAATCAGATGCTATCCGCAGTGAACACATTTCCGAAGCTATCCAATATCGGAGTCTGGACAGAAGTACATGGGGAAGTTGATGAATATGTAAAAAACAATTTGATGGTCCGGGTTGTCTCTTAATATGATAGACATTACACAAAAACCCACAATATATCTGAAATTTTTGCTATTTTTATCGTTCTAATTATTGTACAAATGATGAGTTATGGATAACCTTGATAATTACTCCTTTAAGAATAAAAAAGTCCTTGTCCGTGTTGATTTTAATGTGCCATTTAATGAAAACGGGACCATTTCAGATGATACACGTATCGTAACCGCCATCCCAACCATTCAAAAAATTCTGTCTGAAGGGGCGGCGGTTATTATCATGACACACATAGGCAGGCCCAAAGGTAAATTTGTTGATGCACTGAGCACCAAACGCATTGCAAATTACCTTGAAAACATGCTGGGACGCGAAATAAAACAAGCCTCTGACTGCATTGGAAGTGAAACTAAAAAATTGGCCAAAGAGCTTAAGCCGGGTCAGGTGCTTTTGCTCGAAAACCTGCGTTTCCATCCGGAAGAAGAAGCCGGAGATGAATCCTTTGCAAAACAACTAGCAGAACTCGGTGATGCGTATGTAAACAATGCGTTTGGAACAGCCCACAGAGCGCATGCTTCAACCTACACAATAGCCCAGTTTTTTCCGTACGACAAAATGTTTGGCTATCTGGTTGAATCGGAGATCAAAAACATTGACAACCTGCTGAAGAAAGCAAAATCTCCATTTACAGGCATCATTGGCGGTGCCAAAATTTCAACAAAAATAAACATCATTGAAGCCCTGCTGGAAAAAGTGGATAACCTGATTGTGGGCGGTGGAATTGTGTTTACCTTTTTAAAAGCACAAGGCCTGGAAATCGGAAAATCACTTGTGGATGATGATTATATTGATGTGGCCAAAAGCATACTCAATAAGGCAAAAAGCAAAGGCGTGAAAATATACCTGCCGGAAGATGTATTGATAGCTGATGAATTCAGCAATGAAGCCATGATAGAACACGTTCCGGTGACCAAAATCAAAAAAGGATGGATTGGAATGGATATCGGGGTAAAATCCGCTGAAATATTTGAGCAGGTGATTATGAATTCCTCAAGTATCCTCTGGAACGGGCCTTTGGGCGTGTTTGAGATGAATCATTTTTCATACGGCACGCTGAAAACAGGACTGGCTGTTTCACGAGCTACGGATAAAGGCACTTATTCCATTGTTGGCGGTGGTGATAGCATTGCTGCCTTGAAAAAATACGCTCTTGATCATAAAATCTCTTATGTCTCAACAGCCGGAGGAGCTCTGCTGGAGTACATTGAAGGCAAAAAATTACCGAGCATCAAAGCCATTAAAGATTCATACACCATTGATGATTATGATTTCAATAACAAAAAAGTATTGGTGCGTGTGGATTTCAATGTGCCTATGGATGACAATAACAACATTACAGATGACACCCGTATCCGGACAGCCATCCCTACCCTGAGAAAACTTCTGGCTGAAGGCGCCAGCATCATATTGCTGACCCACATTGGCCGCCCCAAAGGGAAAAGAAACATGAAATATTCGGTAAAGCATATCATTCCTTATGTTTCTCAATTGCTGGGTTCTGAGGTAAAATTTGCTGATAAATGCAGGGGAGAAAACACAGAAAATATTGTAAAAAAACTGGAACCCGGCGAGGTGTTGATGCTTGAAAATCTGCGGTTCACAGATGAAGAAGTAAACGGATCGGACAAATTTGCCAAAGAACTGGCAAAACTGGGAGATGCTTATGTCAACAATGCGTTTGGCACAGCTCACAGGGCCCATACATCAACTTATACCATAACCAAATATTTTTCCAACGATAAAATGCTGGGGTATCTTGTGGAAAACGAGATGAAAAATATCGACCGCATCTTATACAAAGGGGAAAAACCCTTTACAGCCATCATTGGCGGATCGAAAGTATCTACCAAAATTGATATTGTCAGGGCTCTGATCGATAAGGTAAACAACATCATTATTGGTGGTGGTTTGGCGTTTAGTTTTATCAAAGCCATGGGAGGGCAGGTGGGTGATTCAATTGTTGAAGATGAAGTGCTTAAAAAAGCCATCAACATTTTGGAACTGGCTGCTCTCAGCAATGTAAAACTGTATTTACCAATAGATTGCCTGATTGCAGATACGTTTAAAAATGATTCAACCATCAGGCATGTCCAGGCAAATCGCATCCCTGATGGTTGGCAAGGCCTTGATATAGGTGTAAAATCAGCAGCCACATTTACAAAAGTAATTGAAAATTCTAGGTCCATCTTCTGGAATGGCCCTATGGGTGTATTTGAGATGCCACATTTTAGCAATGGTACCATTAAAATTGCATTGGCAACAGCGAGGGCTACCGATAAAGGTGCTTTTTCACTTGTCGGAGGGGGAGATTCCATAGCAGCACTGAAAAAATATGGCTTGTCTCATAAAATTTCATACATCTCTACAGCTGGCGGAGCGCTTCTGGAATACATTGAAGGAAAAGAATTACCAAGCATTAAAGCCGTGCGAACAAGAATTTAAATTGATTAGCTAAAATTAAAAAATTATGGAAACAATCAATCTTCCAAAAATTCAGGATGCAAACCTTGAAAATAAAGTGGTATTGGTAAGGGTAGATCACAATGTGGTAAAAAAGGGCATGATACATGACCCCTACCGTATCGACATGACAATAGGAACATTGTACCACATCAATGCCAAAGGTGGTAAAATAATATTAATGACCCATGTGGGAAGGCCGCGGGATAAAAAAACAGGAGAAATAAATATAAGTGAAGACACTTCTGTTGAACCAATTGTTGATTACATTAATAATAAACTCCACATCAATATGAAAATACCGGATTTTGTGGAGCATGGGAAACAAGGATACTTAGGCATTGAAACCTCAGTCAATCATTTGATACGGGACCTCAGAAACGGTGATGTTGACGGTATTTATTTGCCAAACACCCGCTGGTTTGCCGGTGAAGAAGTAGGCGGGAAAAAAGCAGATCGCTTTGCTTTACAACTGGCAGGCCTTGCAGATGTGTTTATCAATGATGCGTTTGGTTCATGGCAGCCTCATGCTTCAACTGTAGGTGTAAACAAATATCTGCCCAGCTACGCAGGCTATCTGATGCAAAAAGAAATTTCCAACCTGCAAAGGATTTATGATGCAAAAAAACCATTTGTAGCTGTAGTAGCCGGAAGTAAAATGGATACAAAAATTGATTCGCTGTATGCATTGCTTGACATTGCCGACAAGCTTGTTCTTGGGGGTGTCATTTACAACGCTTATCTGTGTGCAAAATACGGCATCAGCATCAAAGGGGTAAATGAAGAAAACCTAAAACTGGCCAAAGAATTTGTTGAGTACGCTAAAAATTATAAAAATAAAATAATAGAATTGTCCTATGTTGTGGAATCTGACACGCTCGAAGGCAAAGAAGAAGGAAAATACCGCGTGCATCACATAAAAGATTTCAAAAAAGGGCAGAAACTGAATTATGTGCTCGATGTTGCTCCCGAATCATTTGATGAAAAAGAGGTGCGTGATGAATTTTTATCGGCTTCCACCGTTTTTATCAATGCCGTGATGGGTTTTACGCCACATTTTAATGAGGGTACCATCGCGCTTGATCAGTTGACCGACTCCAATCTGGATGCTGTAAAACTCTACGGAGGCGGTGATACCATGCAGGAACTGAAACGCTTATTGCCGGGTCTGTACATTGTAGCCATTGACCATCCCAAATATTATATTTTTACCGGTGGTGGTGCTGTATTGAAAGCTATCCAGGAAGGTACCTACACAGGATTGGAACCTGTGAAAGCCTTGTAAAAAAACGGCGGTAATAAACCTCAAATCCGCAAGTAGTTTACTACTGCATCGCTAAACTATACGCCATCTGCGGCAATGCTCAACATTGTGCGCTTCACCGTAGCTACGGCTACGATTACAGTGCTCATGTTGGCGCTTCCCGCATCTGGCATATATTTTAGCCCTTCGTTACGTAAACCACTTGCGGATTTGAGGTTAAACCTAAAATTCAGCAATAAACTGGTAAGATACTGTACGGGGAGGCAACATGTTTCCTGGTCGTTCAATAAATTCCGTGTTGAACAGGTTACGTATAACAATGGAACTTTTTATGCTTTTATTCATTTGCCAGCCAAAATGTAAATCGTATGTCAACAGTGGCTTATATTTGTGATAAGCGTAATAATCAGCATACCCGTTTAGCAATAAATTGTTGAATGTCATCTGATTTGGATCCTGGGCTACAAATATATTGTCAACAGCCAACACATGACTATGGTATTTCATGGAAATTCCGGTTGAAAGTGCGTTATATTCCAAGATTATATTCCCTTTTATACTGTGGTTGTACCGGTATTTCAGATAATCTGTATCCCTGCTTTTAGTGGCATATACCTCTTCCTGTTCTTCATCATTGTTATAAATATTAACAGGGTACAGGTAAGTATAACCTGCAAAAAGAGTTAAATCAAAATTGTTCAGCAATTCCCCTTTAGCAGATACTGAAAGGTCAACACCGGCAATGTTGACATCTCCAACATTGCGTGATTGAAACCCGATATTATCCATGGTTGCCTGAACAGAATCAGGCAAAGGCAAATATGTTTCTGTATCAAACATACCAAAAGAAAATTCCATCATATTGTTGTATCTTGAATAAAATCCGGCTGCATCAGCAAAGCCTGTCCAATCTTTTCCAATTCTGAACCCCTGCCTGCCACCAATTTCCACATTCCATCCTGTTTCACTGTTGAGCCTGGGATTGGGGAAAATGTTTAACAAGTCTGCAAATGCGGTAGCCGTATATTTTTCAGCTATGCTTGGAAACCGGTAAGCCTGCCCGAAACTAGCCCTGACGTTAGTATATTCTGCCAGCCTGTAATTTGCTCCGGCTCTAAATACTGGTTTTACGGGGACTTCAATAAGTTCATCACCAAGCTCTATGTCTATCATAGATTCCGTTTGGGCACTATCTACCCTGTAATATTCAGTACGTAATCCCACAGAAGTTTTCAGTGCCCCAAAATTGTTGTCAACCTGAATGTATCCTGCAAGATTATTGCTATAATGAGGGCCGTAAAGATTGGATTCCACTTCTGAATATGATGTTACTCCCCCTGCTGCCAGCTTGGTGTTATCACCGATATCCGTCTGATACCGGTATTCTCCGTAATAAATATCACTGATGGCGTTTTTTGAGGTATCTGAAACGTGGCGGTTGTTTGTTTGGAAATAGCGTGTACGTATGCTGTATCTGGATCCGTTTTTTTTATAATAATATATAAACGGATCTATGTTAAACCGGATGGCTTCATTGGGATAAGCAGCGGATCCTGCTGCCTGATATGGGTATACCACAACAGAATCTTCACCGTTTACGTCGGTAAGGGTTTCAGAATTCCACAATAAAAAATCGATTTTTTTGGTGGACATAAAACTGGCATTGACTCCAGCAGCAAGCCCCTCAATTTTTTTACTTCTGTACCTCATGTTTGTGTTAAAACGTGTGCGTTTATTGTAATCATTGGTACGATATCCTTCATCGGTATAATGTTTGCCGGAGATGACAAAGTCAAAATGCCCATATTGTTGCTGGTGTGAAAAACTGAGGCCGCCGAACATGGGTTTATTTACCCAGTAAAACAATTCTTCTCTCATGGGCACAGCCACAGGTGTTTCTTCAGCAACATAAAAATTCTCGTTGGTATATAAGCGGGTATCCCAGGTTTTACCATTCAATTGTTTGACAGGGTTTTTGGGCTGATTATAAAACCCTGTGTTGTAAATAATTTTTGTCCGTGATTTTTCCGTTGGATAAGCGGTACGGATATTGATAACGCCATTCATAGCAGATGAACCATACAACACTGATGATGCCCCTTTTAACACTTCAATTTGAGAAATGTTCTCAACAGGCATGTAATTCCATTTCACATCACCCGCATCAGCAGACAGGATGGGTAAATCGTTTACCAGCACAAGCACTCTGCTTCCGGCTCCATATGACCATCCACTTCCTCCCCGAATGCTGGTTTGTTTATCATTTACCTCCACACCTGGTATTTTACTGATGGCATCTTCCATGTTGTTGGTGTTGGTATTTTCTATCATCTGTGGTTTAATCACTTCCATTGAAGACACAACATCTGAGAGTTTCTGTTCATATTTTGATGCACTTACCACCACCTCTTCAATGATTTCAGTCTTTTCATGAAGGATAATATCCAATTCGGTTACTTCTCCACCTTTAATGTTAACTACTTTTTCAATTGTGGTATATCCGACATACTGGAATTTAACATCATAGGTTCCCGGATTCAATTCGAAGCTAAACTTTCCATCAAAATCCGTAATGCCTCCGGTTGTAAAATCTGCATTTTGTTGTTCAATCATAACGTTGACCCCATAGAGTGGTTCGTCATTTTTATCAATTATTGTGCCTTTAAGTGTCCCTGTCTGCGCACACAAATTAGAGATTGAAATCAAGGCTACCACTGAAATTAAAAATAATTTTCTCATAATCCACCGGGCTTGGTTACCTAACAAATGTAATATATTTTTTTTACAAGCAAATGAAAGGGGTTTTTTTCGACACATTCTCATACCGATATGTGTTCAATTGTGTAATTTGCATAATTTTGGCTGCACTTGGCAAAGCTCAAGCAAGCTTGGCTATGCCCTCGTTGGCACAAAATTTTAGTTCGCTACCGCTCCTACAATTATATTGAACATCAATCGGTATAATACAGATAATCAATATATTGCAATTATCAATAAATATTACATATTATAAGCTTGCCCGGCGATAGACGGGTTAGAATGCAACTTGATATTATATTCACCGGTGATTTGTGTAGCAATAAGCTAAAGTTTTTAGCCATTTGGATAATGCAAACAAAAAAGGCCGGTAATTTTTGTTTTCCCGGCCTTTTAATATCAGAGCGTATTATTACAATTTATCTTATCAAAGTTACTGTCCCTGATTGATTGTAAGTGTTTCCATAATAATCATCAAACTCAAGATACCATGAATAAACACCTTCCTGACATTCTTCTTCTTTATAATTTCCGTTCCATCCTTCTGTAAAATCATCTGTAACAAAGACCTCCTCACCCCATCTGTTATAAATTTCCATTTGATAGGATTCAAGATCAAACCCTGTAACAACAATTTTGAAGATTTCATTTATACCATCATGATTGGGTGAAAATGCGGTTGGTGCAAATACCATCTCTTCTTCTGCAACGGTAATTTCGAGTTTGGCTGAATCAATACAACCAAACATAGATTCAGCAGTAAGGGTAACTACATAATTACCGGATTGGTTATAAGCATGTTGTACATTTTCCTGATCGGAGGTGGTGCCATTATCAAAATCCCAATTGTAGAAATACGCTCCATCGGTATAATTGGTAAAGGCAATAAGTGGATCTGATAGCATCACATTGGTTCTGTCGGCCTCAAATTGAGCATCCGGTTTAGGATACACAGTAATGACTATTGTACTGTCCTTTTCGCATCCTTCAGTTGAAGTAACCAACAGGTTTACATGGTAAGTAGTTGCGTTATAGAATGTATGTTCAGGACTTTTATCAAAAGACAGGTTTTCCACATCTCCATCATCAAAGTTCCATCTGTATTCCTGACCAATGTCTTCAGAGCCTTCGTTAAACTGTACAGTCAAAGGCTGGCATCCTTCAGTGACACTGGCATTGATATCTACCGATGGCAAGTCGTAGGTATAGATCGGATATTCAATATAAATGCTGTCGAAATGACATTGATCCCATGCGGTAAATGCAAACACAGAATCGTGTTCAGGCGCAACGGTAATTTGGGGGCCTTCTAACAAGCTGTCGTTCATATATACTTCATAAGGCCAACTGCCACCGCCGCGTAAATTAAGGTTAAATACCACTGAATCACCCGGACACACAGTATCAGCACTGGCAGTAACATCAAATTCAAGTGAATCAAGCACTGTCACGGTAAAATAAGATGTATCGCTGATGCAATTAATTGAATCAATCACAAAAGCACCATATTCTGTGGTCTCTGTGGGAGCTACTTCAATGGTTTCTCCCATTAATCCATGGTGCAGCCAGAATACATCATAAGGTGGCACCCCACCTGTAATCATACTGAATCCTATTTCCAAAGTTTCACCATAACACATGGTTAAATCATCATAGGTTTCTGTATGAATTGGTTCGGGCTGTCCCACAGTATCAGAAATTGTAAAATGGCAATAATGGTCATCAGTAACTGTAACGGTATAAATACCTGCCGGCACATTGATGAGGTCTTCTTCCCACGATCCATTAGACCAAACAAATGTGTATGGCGGGGTTCCACCTGCTGGATCAATGTGAACAGAGCCGTCAGAATACCCGCCACAGGAACAATCTGTTGCAGTAATGGTAGCTGATAATGGTGCATCAGGCTGAATAATCTCCACAGTATCATAAGCCACACAATCATGGTCATCCAATACAGTGATAGCATAAATCCCCGGGTCAAGGGTATCAATGGTTTGCCCGATTTCACCATTGGACCATTCGTAATAATAAGGTTCTGTACCACCATATACATGTACAGTTGCCCAGCCGTTGCCTTCCCCGTAACAACGGACATCTTCGTGTTCAATTTCAGCCGTTAGTGGTAAATCGGGTTCGTTTATTTGTACATAAGCATAGGTCTGACAATCATGTTGGTCTGTAATGGTTACAATGTATATTCCGGCTTCCAGGTTATCCAGATCTTCAGATGTATCCCCGGTATTCCACTGATAGTTGTACGGTGGAGTACCTCCGGTAACTGTCAAATCAATTGATCCATTACCAAATCCATAGCATGTCACATCTTCTGATTCAATGTTGGCTATCAGTTGATCGGGTTCAATGACAACCATTGTCCAGATGTATTTACAATTATGTGAATCTGTGATTGAAACGGTATAATCTCCTGCCGGAATATTCATAAGGTCTTCGGTTTGCATACCGTTTGACCACTCATAATAATATGGGGGTGTTCCACCTGATACGGTAATATCAAGTGCACCATCATATCCTCCCCAACATGAGACATTGGTATATTCATAGCTCATGCTTAGTGGAGCATCCGGCTCAACAATAAAAACAGAATCTTCATGCGTACAGTTTACTGAATCAGTGATAGTAACATAATGCCATCCGGCATAAACACCGTGTACGTTTTGCTGATTAACACCTGGAGGATCCCAGTAATAGGTGTGAGGCGGAGCGCCACCACCCGATTCAACATACAGGTTTCCGGTTTGATCTCCATGGCACAATACCTCATCACCACTTGTTTCCGACCACATAGGTGGATACAAATTGGAGACATTGAGTTCCGAATATACTTCACATCCATACACATCGGAAACCGTTACATAATAGTAGCCAGCGGGAACATAAATACTATCCACAGGATACATGTGTGTGTTGGTAACACCATAAGAATATTCAAAGGTATATGGCCCGGTAGAGTTTAGTGCTGTAACAGTAATCACACCCGTTGTGTCGCCATAACAAAGGATATCGTTACCATCAATTTCAACATCGAGTTCTGGCAATGGAATGATATTGACTTCATCAGTGATTGAATCATCATCTTCATAGAAACCCTCCATTAACCAGGTTTCTTCAAACCAGTTAATCGGTATGTATCCGAGAGGTACTGAACCCTCTAACAAAGGCCCTATTTCGAAAGGTCCGATGGTAATATCTTTAGCTCCATTTTTCAGCTCATTGACAGTTACATATTCATCTTCCTCAAGGTAATCGGAAAGGTCAATTTCCGGTGTAGTGTATCCGGGGGCTGAAGCTTCAACCGTTTTGATTGCACCAGTTTCCGGGTCTTCATACGTAATGGGTAAATCAAAAGCAGGTATTTCACTGGATTTCCATGGTGTTTCCAGTACAATTGTGATGGAAGCCCACACCACTGAATAGTTAAAATCAAAAGCCAGGGAATCCCATGTATGGTTTGTAAATGTAGGTGTAATGTCATACCCAAGGACATCTATATCCATTGAATCCCAATCAAAACACGGATAGGTGAAATTAAGGTCATTGTTAACAGCAAAGGTTATTTCATCCGAATTTCCGGAATCCACAACATTGTCATTGTCTGATGGATCAGTAACTGTATAGGGAACTTCAATCGGATAACCCAGTGTAACCCAGATTGTTGGACAGAATGAAAATTCCTGTGTCATCCAGGATGTCATGGATATTGAAATCTGCAAAATATAATAATCAATATAAGCTGTTACCGGGGGTTCCTCATATGTTATTGTCCCTCCATTAAGAATATCAATAATCTCAACAATGGCCGGCCCTGTTGGTGGAGGGATAACACTTGCTATAGCACTTAAAAACTCAAGGATATTAAGTTCAAAGTATAACCAGTCATCCTGTCCATAAGCATGCAGGCACTGTGTGTTGGGATCCAGCCAATCATCTGTTTCAACATAAGGCAGATTTATTTCTCCGGTTAGTCCAATATTAAACCAGTCAGGAATGATAATTGGTAAAACGGTATCGTGACAAAATGCCGGCAAGCCTGTTACAGGGTCAAGGCACGGATAAGTTGTTTCACCTGTAGCACCATTCAAATAAAATATAGCAATGGAATCGTGCGGTAGTGGTTGCCCGGGAATAGGTTCCGAAGGAATGTTTATGGTTGGCATCAAAGGAATGGTGGTTGTTCCGAACAACTCTACAACCAAATCCATGTGCATTCCAATACCAAATTCAAGGTCAAGGGCAATGATTCCGGCTTCGGGGAAATGTGTATCAAGATACCAACCATCAAGAACATCGTACCATGTATTAACGGTAATGGTTGCTCCAGGATCAAAACTGTAATCATCAGGAAAATCAAGGGTAACTTCTATGGGATAATTAATGTCAATCCATCCGAGGTGAAACCCATGGATGCTAAAGGTTGATCTGATCACACCCCAAAAACCATAATCAAGTCCCATACCGAAAGTTTGTCCAAAAATACTGGTATATGCACCTATATTATCAGATTCATTCCACTCAATATCAATGATATCGTAATCAAAATCCAGGCTAAAATATCCACCCGGTCCCCACATATCCTGGTCTTCGGTTTGATAATTGATGTTGTGTATCAGCACATTATCAGGGCTCTGGGCATATCCTGATACGGTTGACAGCAAAACAACACTGCAGATAGCAATAAATATATTACTTAGTTTTTTCATAACGTATTATTTTCGAATTATATTGGCAGATAAAAGGCTGCTCAATAGGGGTTTTATTATTGTCTTCTTCAGGCTAACCGGATAATTGGCATTTAGCCAGATCGTATAATTATAATCTCCGGCAAACATCATCATGCGTTCAAATTCAACACCTTTGACTTCAAAGCTTACGGTATAAATAACACCGGATAATCCAGAATGCAATTCTACCTCTTCCCTGCTAACAAGTTTAACGCCTTGTCCTTCCAGGTGTTCTTTGGTCATCACTTTGTCAATCACAGGCCAACTTGTTCCTTCAATATCTTTTACCTGGATGCTGGAACTTGTGCCAGGATGAATATACCCGGGAATATCTTTGGCAAAAATAAAATGCTCAGGTGGTATCAAAGCAACCCGTGTGTCTTTCACAGTATCTAAATTGCCTTCATCGTAAGATTTTTCTTCAACCGCTTTAAGGTAGTAATCACTTACATTCCATGTGGTGTCTTTTTTTCCATTTTGAGCAAACAACACCACTGGCAATAATGTGATAACACCGATGAGCACGAGATATTTCATAAAATATTTATCTGCAGACCACTAAAGTATAAAAAATAATAATACAAATCAAAAAACATTTCACTTCATTTTTATGACGCATATAAATATGTATGGTTGCCTATTTTATGATTTAATGTAAAATAATGCATAAATATTTTTATTTTGTTTAATATTTTACGTTGAAACCATTGATATAACCAAGAAGTTGCAAGCAAATTTTAATTCAAATAAATTATTTTGTTTTCATGACTTTTTTGTAAAAAAGGATAAAAACAAAAACGCCGGTTGTGATGGAAGCATCTGCGATATTGAAAACAGGTTTAAAAAATGTAAACGGCTGCCCTCCGACTTTGGGAACCCAATCAGGATAAAACCCGTTGATGATGGGAAAATAGAACATATCTACCACCTTTCCGTGCAAAAAGGTTCCATAGCCTTTTCCGGCGGGAAACAGTTCAGCTACCTGATAAGAACTGTTATCAAAAATAATCCCGTAAAAAGCTGAGTCAATCAAATTTCCCAATGCTCCGGCAATAATAAGCGACAGCGCCACAATAAAATAATAATTTGTGCCTTTTTTTATGCTTTTAAACAAGTACCATCCCATAAAACCAATGGCCACGATACGAAACAAGCTCAAAATCAATTTTCCAGATGTCCCGCCAAATTCCATTCCAAAAGCCATGCCCGGGTTTTCAGTAAAGTGAATGATAAACCAATCAGCAATGCGGTATTCTTCCCCCATCATCATGTGTGTTTTTATCCAGATTTTCAGAACCTGATCAATGATTATGATCAATAGGATGATTCCCGAGGCAATTAAAAATTTCTTTTTATTTTTTTCCATTTGATAATTAATGTGTGTGAATAGTTTCTCCATTTGAACTGAGTCGCATTCCACACCCAAAAATCAAAGGCACAGGTAACCCATGCACTAATGAATTTCGATGCATTGTTATTTTCTGTTGTTTTTTGCCTCAATGCTTAGTGTAGCATGTGGTACTGCTCTGAGCCTTTCTTTGGAAATCAGTTTTCCTGTTTCTCTGCATACCCCATAAGTGCCGTTCTCAATGCGTACAAGGGCAGCGTTCAGATGACGGAGGAATTTTTCCTGACGTTGGGCAAGGCGGCCGGCTTCTTCTTTTGATAACACAGCAGCTCCTTCTTCAAGCACTTTAAATGTAGGCGATGTATCCTGTGTATCATTGCTGCCATCATGATTTAAGGCAGACTTATACATTTCAAAATTCCTTCTTGCCTGTTCTAATTTTTTCAGAATAATTTCCTTGAATTCCTGAAGCTCTTCTTCACTGTATTTCTTTTTTTCATTTTTTTCTTCAGCCATAGTTTTATTGTTTTAAATTATTATCCGCTTTTACAATGTGTAATGTTGTGTCTTTATTATTAATATTTACGTGCATTGCTGATTTTTGTTCCAGTTTTTCAACATATTTTATCGACAATGCCAGGGTTTGTTCGCAAATATAAGATTCAAAGGCAGTTATTGCTTCCCGTATATCAGGGTCAGTGGCTACCACAACATGAATTTTATCGATCACATCAAAACCACTGTCTTTTCGCAGGTTCTGAATTCTGTTGATCAATTCCCGGGCAACGCCTTCTTTTTTAAGATCATCAGTTAACTTAATATCCAAAGCCACCGTTAAATTACCCTGATTGCTTACTTCCCAGCCGGGGATATCTTCGGAAAAGATTTCAACATCTTCGAGGCAAAGTGTAATGGTTTGTCCGTCTATATCAATTGAATACTCGTTTTTGTTTTCTAAATTAGCAATGTCCTCCTGTGACATCTGAACGATTTTTGATGTGATTTGCTTCATTAGTTTCCCATACTTTGGTCCCAAACTTTTGAAATTCGGTTTGATCTTTTTTACCAGGACATCAGAAGCATCACTCAAATATTCAATGGTTTTGATGTTGGTTTCTGTTTTGATAATGTCTTCAACTTTTTGTAATTGTTGTTGCATTTTTTTGTCAGAAACCGGAATCATAACTACTTTCAATGGTTGCCTTACCTTGATGTTGACTTTTCGCCGTAGCGCCAATATCATGCTTGAAATGCTTTGTGCCATTTGCATGCGTTCTTCCAGATCTTTCTGTATGAAGGACTTATTGCATGCCGGAAAATCTTCAAGATGAATTGATGCGTCAGTGTTTTGTAGTGTCAGGTCGGCGTACAATTTTTCAGGGTAAAATGGGGCAATCGGACTCATCAGCTTGGTAACAACCATGAGGCACTCATGTAATGTCTGATATGCAGCCAATTTATTATGGTTCATGCCCCCCCCCCAGTATCGTTTTCTGCCGAGGCGGACATACCAATTGCTTAAATGATCAATCACAAAATTCTGAATCAACCTCCCTGCACGTGTTGGTTCATAATTATCGAAAGATTCAGTTACATCAGCGATCAGGCTGTTTGTTTGAGAAATAATCCATTGATCAAGCATGGGACGCTGATCAACCGGTATTTTTTCTTGCAAAATGTCGAATCCGTCAATGTTGGCATACAGGGCAAAAAAACTGTACGTGTTATAGAGTGTACTGAAAAATTTACGCTGAACCTCTTCAATGCCCTTTGGATCAAACTTCAAATTATCCCATGGCTGCGCATTGGTTACCATGTACCACCGCAATGCATCTGCACCATATTTATTCATGTTTTCAAATGGGTCCACAGCATTGCCAAGGCGTTTAGACATTTTATTGCCATATTTATCCAGCACCAATCCATTGGATATGATGTTTTTAAATGCCACATCATCGCTTATCATGGTAGCAATGGCATGCAAGGTAAAAAACCACCCCCGGGTTTGGTCCACACCTTCCGCAATAAAATCAGCAGGTACATGCTTGTTAAAATCTTCTTTGTTTTCAAACGGATAATGCCATTGCGCATAGGGCATAGCACCGGAATCAAACCAAACATCAATGAGGTCAGATTCCCGTTTCATGGGTTTCCCGGAGTCACTGACAAGCACAATATCATCAACAAAAGGACGGTGCAAATCGATTTGTTCATAATTTTCAGCGGAAACATCTCCCCGTTTAAAGCCGCCAAAAGGATTTTTATCCATCAGTCCGGCTTGCACAGCTTTTTCAATTTCGCTGAGTAATTGTTCCACCGACCCGATGCATGTGCGTTCATTACCGTCTTCGGTACTCCAGATCGGCAAAGGGGTTCCCCAGTACCTTGAACGGCTCAGGTTCCAGTCAACCAGATTTTCAAGCCATTTCCCAAACCGGCCTTCACCAGTGCTTTTGGGCTTCCAGTTGATGGTGTTGTTCAGTTCCATCATGCGCTCTTTTACTGCTGTGGTTTTTATGAACCATGAATCAAGCGGATAATATAAAACCGGCTTGTCGGTACGCCAGCAATGCGGATAATTATGTACGTATTTTTCCACCTTAAATGCCTTGCCCTGTTTTTTAAGGCTCACAGCAATATCAACATCCAGGCCAGGATCATCAGGTTTGGCATTTTCATCGTATTCATTTTTTACAAAGCGGCCGGCAAATTCACTATAAATGGAAGTGTCAACATATTTTTTCACAAAATTGTCATCCAGATCTTCAATGGGGATCATGCGTCCTTTTTTATCCACCATGGGGACCCTTTGATTGTCCTTATCTATCAATATCATTGGAGCGATCCCTGCAATTTTTGCCACACGGTCATCATCAGCACCAAAGGTTGGAGCAATGTGAACCAGCCCTGTTCCCTCATCAGTGGTAACATAATCCGCCTCAATGATCCTGAATGCCTCTCCCATTGGTTTTACCCAGGGTATCAGTTGTTCATAAAACATTCCAACAAGGGATGAGCCTTTATATTCATCCACAAGTTGCCAGGGAATTTTTTTGCTCCCCGGTTTGAAGTCATCAAAATCTGCATTTTTAAAATTTTCTGCGAAATAAGCATTGACGAGATCTTTAGCCAATATAACATGAACAGGGTTTCCAAGGTAAGGATTGACTGTTTTTATCAGCGCATAATCCAGATTTGGTCCAACAGCAAGTGCTGTATTAGACGGCAATGTCCAGGGGGTAGTTGTCCATGCAAGGAAATATACCTTGGTATCACACTTATCAAGTATCAGTTTGTTTTCCTTTTTGTCGGGCACATGAAACATTCCTGTAACGGTTGTGTCTTTCACATCGCGGTAACACCCGGGTTGGTTAAGTTCATGTGTACTCAGTCCTGTGCCTGCAGCAGGAGAATAAGGCTGTATGGTATATCCTTTATAGATGAGGTCCTGATCATACAGAGTTTTCAACAAAAACCAAAGGGTTTCAATGTAACGGTTATCATAGGTTACGTACGGATCATCCATGTTGATCCAGTATCCCATTTGCCGGGTAAGGTTTTCCCACATGTCTGTGTATTTCATCACTTCGCTCCGGCATGTTTTGTTAAACTTTTCAACACTGATGCTTTTACCTATATCTTCTTTTGAAATACCCAGTGTGTTTTCCACAGACAATTCGACAGGCAAGCCATGGGTATCCCATCCTGCTTTTCGTTTAACCAAAAACCCCTGCATGGTTTTATACCGACACACAATGTCTTTAATGGTGCGGGCCATTACGTGATGTATTCCTGGTTTCCCATTGGCAGAAGGAGGCCCTTCATGAAAAATAAAAGGAGCAGCGTTTGCTCGTCTCTCTACCGATTTTTTAAAGCTGTTTTCTGCTTTCCATTTTTCTTGTATTTCACGATTCACTTCTGGTAAATTAAGTGAATTATACTCAGGAAATTTTGAATGCATTCTTTTAATGTTTTAATCTGAATTTTGCAATCTGCAAATATACTGTGTGTGGAATGAGTTTCCAAATGTTATTAAAAACAGAGATGCATAAATTATCATAGCGCAAAACGAAAGCACGATTGAATGATTGAACGATTGTACAAAATTTCAAGGGATATCTTTTATTTTTTTTTGTGTTCTTATTTTTCCCATTTCGTTCTATCGTCCTATCTCACTATCAATCCATCTCTTCATCTCTTCATCTCTCCGTCTCTCTATCACACCAGCACTCTATTTCCCTCTCGTTCCATCTTGCTTTCATTCCTTCATGTTACGTGTTTCGGGTTCGCCAGCTCGCCCCATCGCCAACTCGCCCTATCGTGCTATCGTGCTTTCATCTTCGTTAGTGTGATACAAGTCTATGGCAACAATAACAGCAATAAACCCCCAAAAGGGTGCAGAAGCCTTGTCAGTATCAAGAAAATTATTCAAAAAACCATGAATAAAATACGTCATTAAACCGATCAGTGACATCATCAATAATGTCCGTGTTTCCTTGTTTTTGGTCTTTTTATACCTGTTCAATGCAGTAACAAGTACAGACCCCAGAATCAAAATAAAACTAAGCAATCCGAAAACACCTTGTTCCGAAAGCGGGCCAAGGTACTCGGAGTGTGCATTTCCCATATCGCCGACATTGGTACTGATGATTGTTTTTTCATGGGACCGTTGAAACGGTGCATACTGAAACTGGTAGGTACCAGGGCCCCACCCTACAAAAGGTTTTTCTTTGAACATCCGCAAGGCACAATTCCATCTGTTGATCCGCTCTTTGTTGGAGGCATCGGTAGCAACATTACTGATGCTCTGAACATGTTCTTTAAAATCCGTGGAACTTTCCTGTTTGTTCTGTTCCAACATCATCATGACATCAGTTTGATAAATAAAAAATACAGCTGCCAACACCGCCATGCCCGAAAGTACCCATTTATAATTTATTTTTAGACGGATAATGAGATATACGCCAAATGCCCCTATCAGGCTAACCCATGCAGCTCTGGTGTATGAAAACACAATGGAGATTAAAAACAGGAACATTAAGAATACAATGATATACCTAAAAAAACCTTTGTGTTTTTTCATAAAAAGAAGCCCGGTAAGTATGGGGATGAACATGGCCAGAATAGCACCATAAGAGGTGTGGTCATTGTAAAATGGTTTGACAACAGAATGAGCGGTTTTTTGTGTAAATCCCATAGTTGCATGTTCAACTAGGGTAATCAGAATAACAATAGCAACAGGGATAAGTGATATCCAGAAGAATTTTGTTATGTTTTTTTTCTTTTTCAGCATCAGTACCAGCAAGAAATAGAAACCCACAACAAACCACAGTCGCGATAAAAAATATTTTATGGAGATCCATGGCATTGTACTGGTAATGCTGGTTATCAACATCCAGAACAACATGAAAAATATGGCCCATGTAACCGGATGATTCAATATTTTTCTGTCGTAGGTTTTTTCGAGGGCTTGTTTAAGCAGAAAAATCAACATCAATCCAAACAACAGGGGTTCGGTAGGTAAAGCCATGTTAAACTCAAGGCTGGGATAAAACATATCAAGGGGGATGGAAAGGGGAACAAAAAATACACAAATCCACAACAGTTTATCCATGGCAAAAAAAACAAATAAAAGCACAAGTAACCCAAAAGGCAGGAGGCTAACCAGGAATGTTTCCCTGGCCAACAGAGCATAAGCATTCAAAGCTATAAACAAAAAGCTTAGCAGATAAAAAAGCCATATTTTTTTTTTATTGAGATTCACGTTTATGCAGATCGCGTAATTTTGGCTTTGTCAATCAGGATTAATATAAACAGCCCTGCTATGAAAGCACCAAGCACTGAAAAAAGGACAATAACCCAACGTACAGGATAGGCTTTTTTATCAGCAGGAAAAGGCTCTGCAACCACATGGGCATAAGTGATTTTTTTGCTTGTATCCATTAGGTATGTTTCCAGCTTTATCTTCAAATCATGATAATCTTCCATGGCATTCCACAATAAAGAGTCTGTTTTAAGGTATTCCCCACCAAATTCCTTCCAGTTTTCCAGGTTCTCACGTGCCTCGTTAAGACTATGGCCATTGGTAATTGCTTCGGTATATTGTTCCACCTGGATTTTATAATGCAGAAGATCATTTTCTTTTCTGTATGTTTTCACCACTGTTGTCAGGGAATCTATTTCGTTCATTTTTTGGTTGACCCTTTTGTTGTAAATGTGTACTAGTTCTTTTGATTTTATTTTATTAAGCTGCTGTTGTTTCTGATTGTAAAATGCAATAATAGAATCCACAATATCAGAAGCCATTTGTGGATCAATATCCATAAATTCAATTTCAATGGCTTCATTCGGGGTTTTGCTGAAACTTATGTTTTTTTCAAAGCGGTTGTTTAATTTGGTCAGGTACTCCGGGTCATCAGGGCTAATATTATAATGTTGTGCAAGGTCAAAAGTTTCATATATTTTAAAGCGTATATCGCTGGATTGAAGCACTTCCAGCATTTGTTCAGTTTCTGATTCCTCTGACAATGTCGCCACATTGAAAGGATACAGTACTGCCTTGGATTCATATTTCGGTTTTATGAAAACACTTGATGAAAACAAAACAGCAAGCGCTCCGGCTACTACCATAATGATAATTAAATGATATTTCCACCGGGTTATCAGGTTAAACAAATTTTTGTTTTTAAAATAACTTTCCATAACAGTATAATTTGGCAACCGAAAAGTCAGATACCTGACTTTACGGTTTTTGGGGTTAATTTTTATTTTTTTTTTACGTTCTCAAATATGATCAAAACAATTATCGCAAGCAGAAAAGCTGATACCGTTGACAACGCCACAATCAACCAGCGCACAGGATAGCTCTTTTTTTCAGCTTTCACAGCTCTATTTACAACATATTTGTACGGCAAATTTTGTTCTGCATCTATTTTAGCTTCTTTATATTTTGATTCGATTTCCGTCAATTTTTTCTGTTCAAACTCAAGTGCACTTATGATATCTGTATAAGCAGCACCGTATTTGGCAAGTGTATCAAGTTTTTCCTTAATAAGGTTTGCTCCTTTATAATTACCTTCAGCCAATGCCTTAGCGTATTGGTCGTTATAAACTTCTGTTTGGGATGCAAATTCAAAAACTCCATGATTATGCAAGGTATTTAGTCTATTTTGCATATTTTGAAGTTTTTCTTTCTGATCCAGATACTCTTTTTCAACAAGTATTAATGCTTTCGCAGCCCGTTCCTGTTTCATTTGATTCATAACGGAATCTAATTGTGCGGCAATAGCATTAGCAATTAAAGCGGCTGTATCCGGGTTTATGTCAAGCACTTCAATCTCAACCGACTGATATTCTGTTCTGTTGATGTTAATGTTTTTATCGTATTTGCGGTGGAGATTGGTGATCGGATATCTGGTGTTGGTGTCAATTTGATAATGTGCCTTCAAATTGAATTTTTCGATGATCTTGTCCCTTATATCACTGGATTTAAGCACCTGTATCATTTGCTCAACTTCTTCTTCCTCTCCAAATGCCAATAAATCATTTTCTGTGGATGTGTTGGATAAAAGTGATTTTGATACACTGGCAGAGCTTGTAGGGTATAAAATCACCGTCGATTCATATTTTTCCTGGATCATCAAGCTTACAATAACAGAAACCACTACAGCAACAAAAACCACTATGGCAAGCGGTTTCCAGTATTTTATCAATAGATCCAGAAGATTATTTGCTTCAAACTGTGATGAATAGTTTTTTCTTTCTTTCATGCAATTCATTCAAAATGTTACACAAGGCACAAAGGTATAATAATTTTTGTAACCATTCACAGCGAGAAATAATAATAAATGCCGTCGAAAATTTTTCTACAGGGTTAATAACAGTTACAAATGACAAATAAAAAAACAGTCTCCTTATGAAAAATTGAAGTTTTATCAAAACACGATTTAATTGCAACCGTTATTAACTGATTGTTAACCCCGTAGAAAATTTTTCAACGGGGTTAACCAATGTTAACTGTTTTTAACTGTGAACGGTTACTAATTTTTTAATTCCACTTGAACATTTACGACTGAATAATATTATCTTTGTTATGTTGAATGGTGTATTTGTTAAAATTTAATATCATAACATTATGAGAAAAGTGTTGGAAGAACCATACTGTAATGAGTGTAATCAGGTTGTCAATACAATTTTTACTAAATTAACTCCCGGCGAAATTGATTACATAACCGAAAGAAAAAGTTGCCAGACTTTTGAAAAAGGCATGATATTATATGAAGAGGGAAGCCGGATCAATGGTTTTTACTGTATTTGTCAGGGCATTATTAAAGTGTATAAAACCGGGATGGAAGGAAAAGAACAGATTATTCGCTTTGCAAAACCCGGAGATATCATCGGGTACCGGTCTGTTATTAGTGGAGAGCCGGCATGCACCTCAGCAAAAGTGCTGAAAGATGCAGTCATTTGTTTTATTTATACCCGTGATTTGTATCATTTGCTGCGAAAGAATGCAGAGTTTGGTATTGAAATGCTTCAACTAGCTTGTACTGAGTTGGGAGAAGCCAATAATTACATTACCGACATTGCTCAAAAATCTGTCAGAGAACGCTTAGCTGAAGTTCTTGTTGACCTTAAAAATCAATTTGGCCTTGATGAAGACGGCATTCTTCAAATATACCTTACACGTGAAGAACTCGCCAACCTAATAGGAACAGCCACTGAATCTGTTATCCGCTTGCTTTCTGAATTCAAACAGGATAAACTTATTGGACTACACGGCCGTAAAATCATTATTCTTGATGAAGCCCGGCTAAACCGCATTGCTAACATTCTGTAAACCATGACAAAGGATGTTATTAAAGAAAAGATCCTTAATGAACAGGACATTTCCCTGCCCGAAGCCATGCAATTGTGGTCATCGGTTTCCTTGTCAGAAATCATGTATTTGGCAGATACCATCCGCAGGCATAAACATCCCGGAAATCGCGTAAGCTGGATCATCGACAGAAACATAAATATTACCAACGTTTGTTTTTCACAGTGTTTGTTTTGCAATTTTTGTGTCAGGAAAAACAGCTCGGACGCTTATGTACTCAGCATGGATGAATACAGACAAAAAATTGACGAGCTATTTAACATGGGGGGCGAACAGATTCTATTGCAGGGAGGGCTACACCCGGATTTGAATCTGGATTATTATGTGGATTTGTTTTCACGCCTGAAATCTGAATACCCAAACTTAAAATTACATGCCCTGGGACCACCTGAAATTGTCTGGTTATCAAAACAATCGGGAAAAAATTACGCTGAAGTGCTGCAAACATTGCAAAGTGCTGGTTTAGACAGCCTTCCCGGAGCCGGAGCTGAAATCCTCAGCAACCGTGTACGAAAAATGGTATCCCCCGGCAAAGCCACTGTTGAACAATGGTTAGATGTGATGCGCGAAGCCCACAAACAGGGATTTATTACTTCAGCTACTATGATGTTTGGATTTATCGAAAGTGTCCCCGAACGGCTTAAACACCTTATCTTATTGCGGGACTTGCAGTCTGAAAAACCAAAGGGGAACCCCGGCTTTATCGCTTTTATTCCATGGCCTTATCAACGCTATCATACCCGCTTGCTTAAGGAATACCCGGATATGCCGGATGTATATGGTGCAGAATACCTCAAAATGATAGCATTCAGCCGCATTATGTTACATAACATTCCCAATATTCAGGCAAGCTGGCTTACTGTTGGGAAAGATGTGGGGGCTATGGGCCTTCATGCCGGGGCAAATGATTTGGGCTCGGTAATGATCGAAGAAAACGTGGTGGCCTCTGCCGGGGCTCATTATAAAATTACTCAAGAAGAAATGCAGGAACTTATCCGAAAATCTGGTTTTCATCCAGTCCGGCGAAATCAAAAATATGAGTTTCTGTCGTAGAAAGAGTGCTGAATAAACTGCTTCTAAAGAGGAAATCAGTCCATCACCTCCATTGTATATAAGGCGGCTTTCATTTTGCGCATCTGGTCACGGTTATCACCACGGGGATCATAACTAAACGCCTCAATGCATACAAATTCATCTCTGGCATCATCAAATTGAATAAAAGCAGCAAACGGCCCACCCATAAAATCATGTTCCACTTTCCATAGGCCTTCCATAATCCAGGTTTTCTCATTGTTGATCATTTTTTTTGACAAAATGGGATAATGATACTTGGTTTCTGTTGTCATGTAACTGCCTTCGCGCGGGCCCGGTACATTTTTTTTCAGCACCTCATTGCGTTTTTTCACAAAATAATCCAAAGCAGCACTGTCACGTTGGCCTTTTCCGAAGCGATATACCAGGTATCCATGACTGGCTTTTTGTGTTTCATAAGCCAACCAGGCAAAGTTTTCACGGTTTTCGTCAAAACTGTAATTTTTGGGAACAGCAAACGAAACATGGTGATCTTTTTCAAGTCGCTCTCTGTATGCCTCGACGTGATAATCTTTAAGATAATTCAATATTCTGTCCCTGTGAGCCTTTAAAAATACTTCTATCAATGTTTTTTTATTTTCTTTGACGGTTTTCACAAATACTGGCATATCAGGGGCTTTGATGTACACAATAATCTGTGGTTCGCTATACACATCACTGGCTTTTTTAATTTCCCCATATTCAGCACCCTTACCAATTTCAGGGATAATAACGTTCCTGTTTCTACGGTTAAGTTTTTTAAACTCTCCTTTTTCAATCTGTACCAGGTCAAAAATCATCTCTTCCTGTGGCACGGTATATAAATCCTGATGATACACATCCCTGAGCGCATGTCCCATTTCACCTTTCCAATTAGCATTGCTCATTACTACCAGAATTTCCCCGCGGTTTCCCGTGGCTGCTTCCTTAATATTCAATTCTTCCCGGCTCTGATTGCATGAAACAATAATCAAACTCATCATTGTTGTTATGAAGAACAAATACAAGCTGTTATTTACGAATTTTCTCATGTTATATCTGAGTTTTAATGTTTTAATATGCTAATTGTTTTTGATAAAATCATAACGTATTCATTGCCTAAAATAATACATTAGTGGCAAAAAAAACATATTATCATTAAATTTCAATCAAAATTCTGAATCAAAATATCGGAAACTAATCAATATCAATAAAAGTAGCTTCTCACCGCAAAGACAGAGACCCGTCTGTCGCCGGGCAAGGTTGCAAAGGTTTGAAATTTGTAAATTGAACTATTAACCCCGTTGAAAATTTTCTACGGGGTTAACAATGGTTAAGCAATGTTAATAATAGTTAAAACCAGTTACTTGTGAACCGTCGATTCTTTAGGAAACACAACATATTGCAACCGTTTTTAATCTGTTTTAACCGATGTTAACTGTCTATGTGACCAAATTATTCAATTTTCCTGCTCGCCGGCAGGCAAGTTAGCGACTCTCCGTCTTTGCAGTAAAAATCAAATGCGTCTGAATAGTTAAGTCTTTTTTAATTTTAGCACTGAGCAGTTACAAATATCGGCACCCAAAACAATAACTGATGACATTGAGTTTGTTCCCACCATTGTTGTATGTATTGATGGAATTGAA